>JAYRNL010000223.1:0-118622 GCA_041912235.1 Cyclobacteriaceae bacterium | reverse complement strand
TTCAGGTCAGGATCTTTGTTGAATTTCTCAACCTGATCCTTCCGATCCATGCTTGAACCATCCAGGTAGGCGTACTGGATTTTGCGATGATTAAGCAATTCCCTCACGATTTCCAGGTGCTTTACAAACTGGCTAAAGATCAAAAGTTTGTGTCCCTCGAGTAGGGCACTCTCAATCATATGTGACAAGTCTTCCAGTTTGCCAGAGTCGCCTTTGTACGTCATGTCCACCATGCGTGGATGATTGGAGAGCTGGCGCAACTTGGTTAGTCCTTCAAGAATTGTCATCCGGGAGTTATTGATGCCCTCGCGCTCGATATGATCGAGGATCTTGCTGCGGTAGAATGACTTGGCTTCTTCGTATTTCTGCTCCTGGGCAGGGGAGAGGTTTGTGTAATAGATATTCTCCACCTTTTCTGGCAGGTCGGTCGCTACCTGTGACTTTAGCCGGCGAAGAATGAATGGCTTGATGATTGCGTTGAGTTTCCGGGTCTTGGCTTCGTCCTTCTGCTTTTCAATGGGAGCCTGAAATTCATTCTTGAAGTAGGACTGCCCCCCGAGCAAGCCGGGGTTGATGAAGGTCATCTGCGACCAAAGATCCATGGTGGTGTTTTCCAGCGGCGTACCGGTCAGGGTGAGCCGGTGTCGGGACTTCAATTGCAATACCGCTTTGGCGATATTGGAACTGGGGTTCTTGATTACTTGCGACTCATCGAGGATGATGTAGTTGAAGAAGAACTGCTGGAGCATTTCCACGTCAAGTCGGGTGATGCCATAGGAGGTGAGCACCACATCATACTGGTTGAACTTCTGAATGTTCTTTTCGCGGTTCGTGCCGGTATAGGTAAGAATCTTGAGGGTGGGGGTGAACTTGGCTGCTTCCATCTCCCAGTTATAGATGAGTGACGTAGGCATGATGAGCAGTGATGTGCCAACATTTCCCTTTTCTTTTTCTGACTCAAGTAAGGCGAGCGTCTGAACCGTTTTGCCCAAGCCCATGTCGTCGGCGAGACAGCCGCCAAGGTTGAACTCATTGAGGAAGCGCAGCCAATTGTACCCGGCTTTCTGGTACGGGCGAAGTTGTCCGGTGAAACCCTGGGGAAGAGGATAATCCCTGATTCCCGTGAAATTTTGAAGGTTTTTGAGCCGATCGCTAATGTAGACTTTCGCCAGGTTGCCCTCCTGAAGGTCTTTGACGAGGCTCACATGGTACTTCCTCAGCACCGGCTTTTCGTTCTTGCCTTGAGTTTCGCTAAGGGCAAACAGGTCCCCGTATTTCACCAGCCAGGCATCCGGGATAATAGCGATCTCGCCGTTGGGCAACTTGAACTCGACCTTCTTTTTCAGAATCAGTTTGCGGAGTTCCTTGAAGCTGATTTCGAATTCGCCGAACCGGATACGGGCATGGATGTCAAACCAGTCAATGCTCTCCTTTACTTCCAACTCGATGACAGCCTTGCCCACGAAATATTTCTTGTCGCGGTTGTCAGGCTGGCTTACTTCAAATCCGAAGTTGAGGAGGTTCACCCGGTTTTCGTTGATCCAGGAAAACGCCTGGGCCTTGTCGATGGCCACGCGGAAATTTCCACCGATGGGTAGTCCGAGTTTAGTGAGTGTGCCCGCAAACTTCTTCTCTGTATCCGTGTCTCGCTTGATCCGATGGAAAATGTAATCACCATCATTTTTTTCCATCGTTACACTGACCGGATCCGGATCGCCTCCACGGATCTTATGCTTGCCGTATTTGAATGAAAGATCAAACACAATCTTTCCGGCTTCATCGCTCAGGTTGGGCGCGCCATCGGCCGCCTCAAAAAGTCCCGGCACATCCTTGCTGGCCAGGGGAGGTAGCTCAGCGATCGTCAGCAGCGGATGTGGCTCAAGTCCATTCTTGACGATCTGAAATCCTTTTACATCAATGTCTTCAAAAGTACCTATGAGGGAAGAAATAAAATTGGCGTAATAATTTTCCTCCAGGTTCTTGGGGATGACAATCGTTTTCTTCGCCAGGAAGGGCTGCAACTTGCGACCATCCACCGGTTTGTCAAATCCGTACAATTTACCATTGACCACCATCCACGCCGGGTTACGACAAACCATGTAGGCATTGGGAGATGGAAGATCGATTGGTTTGTCATCGTAGGTGATGACGGGGTAGTAGGTTGTGTTTTCGGCCGTACGCTGGAAGTAGAACCTTATGCTGGCACGATGGTCGGCAACCTCCAGTTTGCGCCAGGTGGGTTCGCCATCATTTCCCATCTCGTAGAGTCGCTTGCCCTTGAGTTTTTCGAGAATGGAGGCGCGACGTTTTTCCATGTAGGTGTCGATCTGTTCCTGGAGCAGTCGCTCGTCACCCTTTTCCCTTTTGTAAACGCGGTTGAAGAACTCATCGGGCTTCATGATTTTCTTGGAGTAGGTCCGCAGGACGACGTCCTGGTTCATGCTATCCATCAAATCGATAAGCTCGAAATCGCGGTCGTCGAGTCCTTTGGCGAATTCCCTCGCGTTTTTGGAAGAGATGTTCTGGTGCTGGTAGGTGAGCTTTCCCCTTTCATCAAGCTTAACGATGAAGGCTTCGAAAATATAGCCGAGGTACTCGTGCTGGTAGAGCGAGTAGATCAACTGAAACGGCTGCGTTGCCGAAACCTTCATAATAGCCGATTTTGGGCCTTAGGGTAAGCTTCTGCTTTTTCTGAGAAGCCGCCCGAACAGGTACGGACGCGTTTTCGGAAAAAGCAGAATTGCAATATAATCAATTCATCCTTACGTGGTTGCCCTTTTCGGACAATTCCAGCAGGCCTTCAAAGCTCATTGAGGGAATAGGAACGGCTGGCCAGCACGGCCGGGCGGAATGAGACCAGCAGGGAAACGGCAATGATGACGCCGGACGTAAGCAGGAAGTCGAGAGCGCGGATCTCTACAGGGTAATTGGAGACCACCGCGTTGGCCATGCCCATGCCCACCAAGCCCACGCGATCCTGCAGATAACAGATAACACCGCCAAGCACCAACCCCACGCCCGCGCCGAGGAAAGAAATCAAGGCCCCTTCGGCGAGAAAAATGTTGCGGATGAGCGTTGAGGACGCGCCCAGCGAACAAAGAATGCTGATGTCCTTTTTCTTGTCGATGGCCAGCATCATGAGCGAGAAAAAAATGTTGATCGAAGCGACAAGAAGCAGGAGAGAGAGCGAGAGAAAGGTGAACAGCTTTTCCATGTTAAGCAGCCGGTACAGGTCTTTGTGTTGTTCCTCGTTGGTCAGCACCGAGAAAGCCGGCCCCAGTTTGGCTCTAAGTTGACGCTGCACGTGCGCGGTCAGATTGCCTTCGGTTTGAACTTCAATAGCTGTGCGTCGATCACCATAATTCAACAGGTCGCGGGCAAAAGTAAGGGGAACGAAAATGTAATTTTCATCATAGTTCTTCTCAATGGAAAAAACGGAACCGGGGCGGATACTTTTCTGTGAATACATCGATGCCACATTCAGGTTTCCGGGTCTGGCATTTCGAACATAGTACATCCGCAAGGCCCGCATATCATCCTCTACATCCGCACTCAGCGTATACCTTACACCCTGACCGAGAATGGCAAACGGTATACTGTCGCGCGTCAGGCGGAGCTCCCCCTCCACAATATGATCATCCAGGCGGTGCTGTTCGAGAAAATTCTCACTAACTCCCTTGATGGTTACCACCATGGAGGCATCGCGGTACCGGACGTAGGCGTAATCTTCGATGACTTCGGTAACGACCCGCACACCGGGAACAGCCCGGATTTCATCCAGCCAGGGTTCACTTACCGGAAAGGACTTGCCTTTGACAGCTTCTATCTTGATTTCCGGATCGAAGGAGGTATACAGTGAACGCAAAAGAACCTCGAGGCCGTTGAAGACCGAGAGTACGATGATCAGGGCAGCCGTGGCAAAAGCAACTCCCACCATGGACAGGACGGAGATAACGTTGATGAAATTCTTCTTCCGTCTGGAAAGGAAATACCGACGAGCTACAAATAGAGAAATATTCATCGAATGCGAAACTTAGGAAGGATCGGCCGGCGGGATGTTCAGGCCCTTGATCAGCTCGTCCATGCGCTGTGCGTTCTCTTCAACTTCGTCGATAAAGAAGGCCAATTCGGGAATAATCCGCGCCTGGTTACGGATGCGGTCTCCGAGAGCCCTGCGAATTTCTTTTTTGTGATGATCGAGTTTGCCCAGCACGGCCTTCTTGTCCTTGGCGAGCGTCATGCTGATGTACACCTTGGCCAGGCTGAGGTCGGGACTGACACGGACGTCAACGATGGTGATGAAAACATGATCCAACAATCCACGCTGATCGCGCTGGAAAATGTCGCTGAGTTCTTTTTGAATAAGTCGGGCAAATTTTTGCTGTCGTACGGAACCAGTCATGGAGTAAAGATAGGAAAAGGGGAGTGCACCCGGCCTTCGCAAATTTTTGGTTATTTGCAGCCAATTTTATCCCTGTGCTGCGATATTTCCGCATCAACGACCCGTACCGTTTGTTGGGTTTGCTGGTCCTGATGGTCTTGGCGAGCCTTCCCTTGTTGATTGATTTCCCCCCACAGACCATTCAGGAAATCAAGGACCTGGTGATCGGGGAGCGGGTGGGCAACAAGATTCTTTACGTGGAGTTGGTGGACCGCACTCCACCCCTGATGGCCGTGCTGGATGGTGTCATGAATTTCCTTTTCGGCCGCTCCCTGCTGGCCCGACACATTTTCGCCCTCATTCTCCTGTTTTTTCAGGCTGCCTACTTCGCCATTCTTCTCATCAACAACCGGGCATACAATGAAAATACCTATGTGCCCTCGTTGATCTTTGGGTTTCTCTGCTTCTTTTCGTTTGATGTCCTGTCTCTTTCTCCCGAGGTTTTGGCGTCAACCCTGGTGCTGGTTTCGCTGAACAACATCTTCAAGGAAATTGAGTTTCGTGTGGACCGCGATTCAATCCGGCTTAACCTGGGAATTTTTCTCGGACTGGCGTCCGTGATTGTGTTCAGCTATTCAATATTCCTGATCGGAGCCATTGTTGTGCTCATCCTCTTTGCCAGGACTTCCTTCAGAAAAATCGCCCTGGTCCTGCTGGGGTTCATGCTGGTTCATGGCCTGGTGTTTACGTTGTACTATTTCTACGGCCATGTGCATGACCTTTGGCGAAATTTCTATGTGGCCAATCTGCCCTGGCCGCAAGCACCGCTGATGAGCGGTAAGTCATTCCTGTTCCTGGGTGCGATTCCGCTGTTCTTCTTTATCATGTCGTTGTTCATGCTCAACCGGGAGGCGCGATTTACGAAGTATCAATCGCAGATCTTCCAGGTACTCTTCCTTTGGTCGGGTGTTGCGGCCATCGAATTGTGGCTGCATCCGGGACTGGCAACCAACAACTTCATTACCTTTCTGCCATCCCTTGCCTATTTCATCAGTCACTACCTGCTTCTTATCCGTCGCAAGCGAATTGCCGAGTTCATGCTGTGGACACTGATCGCCGGACTTCTGACAGTGAACTTTCTTTCCCGAAAAGGAGGAATAAAGGAAGTAGATTACTCAGCACTTTTTCCAGCGCCCTCAGCCTATCGGGAGACGATCATGAATAAGCGTGTTATGGTGGTGGGCAGTGACATCGGGCTGTATGCCAACAACAGTCTGGGTGGAGGATTTGCCGATTGGGAACTCTCCCGTGAATATTTCGAGAACCCGGATTTCTACGGCAACCTTATCCGCGTTCATGCCGCCTTTGAAGAAGATGCACCGGATGTTATTGTCGATGAGCAGAACCTGATGCCCGCAGTATTTGACCGACTTCCCCGAATCAGCAAACTCTATGTTCGGGAAGGTGCTCTCTACAAAAGGCGCTAGCAGGCTATTTTGTTTACGCGCCGTGCGTGACGGCCACCTTCAAAACTCGAATTGAGAAATCGGTCGAGTATTTGCTCGGCCTCTTCGGTAGAAATAAAGCGGGCGGGGAGGCAAAGAATGTTTGCGTCATTGTGCTCGCGGGCCAGTCCGGCTAGCTCGACGTTCCAGCAGATGGCGGCCCGAATTCCCTGATGCTTGTTAGCGGCCATGGCGACTCCGTTACCGCTTCCGCAGACCAGAAGGCCCAGGTCAAACTCCTTCTTTTCAACGGCAGTGGCCACGGGGTGGGCAAAATCCGGGTAGTCGGCCGATTCTGACGTGTAGGCGCCGTAGTCATGAACCGTGTGTCCATTCTTTTGAAGCCAATTCTTCAGGGATTCTTTGAGTGCGAATCCCGCGTGGTCAGCGCCAAGGGCAATGGTTTGTATCATGCGGTTTTTTCGTCGGCCTGTGCAAGTCGCTCCTCCTCCTTGCTCCGCTTGCGGGCAACATACACGGAGATGAAAATACTTATTTCATAAAGGAGAAACAACGGCATGGAGATCAGCATCTGGCTGAGGGGATCCGGTGGTGTGACGATGGCGCCAACGATGAGGATCACCACGTAGGAATGTTTGCGATACGTGCGCATGAACTGCGGCGTGAGCAAACCTATCTTGGTCAGGAAGTAAACAACAACAGGCAGCTGAAAGAGAAGGCCGCTTCCAAATACCAGTGCGATGAACGTGGAAACGAAAGAGGTGATATCAAATTCGTTGACGATCTGCGGGCTGAGCGAGTAGGAGGCGAAAAACCATGTCATCATGGGCACCAGCACAAAGTATCCAAACGAAATTCCGAGGAGGAAGAGGAAGGATACGGCAAACACGGCACCGCGGGAGTTTTTCACTTCGTTGTTGTGCAATCCAGGTTTGATAAAGCGCCAAATTTCCCAGAATACATAAGGGAAGGAGATGATAAAGCCCACTACAAAGGCGGCCAGAAACTGCATCGTAAACTGCCCGGTCATGTAACGGCTTTGAATTTTGAAAACAAAGGGCTTGGCACACAAGGCATCCTGGGCACCGGTCAGTTCACCCAACTTGCACAACCACCGAAAGGTTGGAAAGTCGATGCGGGAAGGCGCAAAGATGATTTGATCGAAGATCCAGGGCATGTATATGAAGGCCACAATCATGAAGATCATGATGGCGAATACGGAACGAACGATGTGCCACCGAAGTTCTTCCAGGTGATCCAGGAACGACATCTCCTTCTCTTCACTCATAGCTCCACATGTTAATTCCGGGAAGTTTGATCAGTTGATTTCAGGCGTATAACGGAAATTTCTTCATGAACTGATTCACCGACCGCTTAAGCGATTTGAGAAACTTCTCATCGGCGTGTTTCATCAGCGCCTGGTCTATGAAATCAACCACTTTGATCACATCCTTTTCCTTCAGGCCGCGCGAAGTCACCGCCGGTGTTCCGATGCGCATACCCGAGGTAACCATCGGTGACTGTGTGTCGAAAGGAACCATGTTTTTGTTGATTGTAATGTCCGCCTTGATCAGTGTTTCTTCGGCCAGTTTTCCGGTGAGGTTCTTGGAGCGGAGGTCGATCAGCATAAGATGGTTGTCTGTTCCACCCGAAATGATTTTGTATCCTTTCTTTACAAACGCATCGGCCATCGCTTTCGCATTCTTGGCAACCTGGACGATATACGCCATGTACTCATCGCTGAGTGCCTCCTGGAAGGCGACGGCTTTGGCGGCAATGACATGTTCGAGCGGACCGCCCTGGGTACCCGGGAAAACGCCTGAATCGAGTATAGAGGAAATCTTTCGCAATTCACCCTTGGGCGTCTTCAACCCCCAGGGATTGTCAAAGTTCTTGCCGATCATGATCAGGCCGCCGCGCGGACCCCGTAGTGTCTTGTGGGTGGTGGTGGTGACGATATGGCAATGCTCCATCGGATCCGCCAACAGGCCACGGGCGATAAGTCCGGCCGGGTGCGAAATGTCAGCCAGCAGAAGCGCACCCACGGCATCGGCTGCCTCGCGGAGTTTCTTGTAATCCCAATCGCGACTATACGCGCTGGCGCCGCAGATAATCATCCTGGGCTTTTCGCGTTTAGCAATTTCAATCACCTTGTCAAAATCTACGCGGCCGGTTTGTTCCTCCACGCCGTAGAAGGAAGGCTGATAAAGTTTGCCCGAAAAATTTACGGATGAGCCGTGTGTCAAGTGACCACCGTGGGATAAGTCAAACCCAAGAATCTTGTCACCGGGCTTCAGGCATGCGAGCATCACCGCCGCATTGGCCTGTGCGCCGGAGTGCGGCTGAACATTGGCCCAACTTGCGCCAAACAATTGTTTGATTCGATCGATGGCGATCTGCTCCACCTCGTCTACCACCTCACAACCCCCATAGTACCTCTTGCCCGGCAGCCCTTCTGCGTACTTGTTGGTAAGCACGGAACCTTGAGCCTTCATCACCTGGGCGGACACAAAATTCTCAGAGGCGATGAGTTCAATGCCATGCTGCTGACGCTGCTTTTCTTTTTCGATCAGGTCGAAAACAACTTTATCTCGTTTCATGCGATAGGTGGAATAGAAACAGGCCCAAAAATACAGTGTGCAGGAGCATTTCCCTAGCCAGCCGTGAATGTCCGAAAATAAGATGAATGGGTCTACCAGCTGCCACTGCTGCCGCCTCCGCCAAAGCTGCCGCCGCCGCCGGAGAAGCCGCCGAATCCGCCTCCACCTCCCCAACTGCCGCCGCCCATGTACCAACCACCACCGGATGACCAACCGCTACCACGAGGCCGATTGCGGTTTCGCATGGCGAGGACAATAATTAGGATGAGAATGATCAGCCAGGCAGGCATGCCGCGCTTACCTTTTCTCGGTCCGGGACCTTTGTATTCTCCTTTGATGGCTTTGCGAATTCCATCAATAGCCGAAAGGAGGCCCTCGTCATACGCCTGACGACGAAAGGCGGGCGCCATTTCATTACGGATGATGCGATTGCAGATGGCATCCGGTAAAGGACCTTCCAAACCCTGTCCTACTTCGAACCGCATCTTGCGATCGTTAATGGCAACGAGGACGATCACGCCGTTGTCCTTGTCTTTGGTGCCTAGTTTCCATGCGTCAGCCACCCGGATGCCAAACTGATCGATGGACTCACCTTCAAGCGAGGAGACGATCAACACGGCAATCTGGTTGGAGGTTGAATCTTCGAATTGTCGAAGACTTTGCTCCAGATAACTTACCGTTTGAGGAGAAAGAACTCCCGCTTCATCGTGAATGCGCCGGTTGGCCAGGGGAGGAACGTCACGCTGGGCGAAGGCACCTAATGTGCTGATGAGGATAAGCCAAGCCAGAAGAGCGGGTAAACGGAACAGGCGCAACATCAGCAAACAAGAATCAGTTTTCTGTACGCAACTCGTCACCCAACTCGTTGATGTCATCAGCTTCTTTGAGAAATCCTTTCTCATGGAGAATTTCGCCACACCGGAGAACAGCCGCTTCAATTCCCTCGGTGATTCTGCCCATGCGGATCTTCTCGATGATCCCCTGCACCATGGTATCCCATTCCTTTTGATCGACTACTTTACTGATGCCGCGATCGGCCAGCACAATCACTTCATGCTCAAAGAAGGACACGAAAATCAGAATCCCGGTTCGTTGTCGTGTGTTGAAGACTTCTTCTTCCAGAAAGGCAGTTTCGGCGCGCTTGTGGGTGGCTTGATCCATATGAGCGCGGCTAAGCATGGCTCGTTTCAAGGGAGCAACACTATGGGTAAGTACTCCACCGAACAACCCGGAAGCCAGAACAATGAAAAACATAAGCATCGGGTCGAAAATGGCGAGTTCCGGCACATATCGATCAAAGATGATAATAGCCAGAAAGGCGAGCCCGGCGAAAATTACGCCGCCCCTGTAGTTGGCGATGGTGTAAAATCCGCTGCGCTCAACGAACACAGGAACGATCTCACCCGAAATAGTTTCCTCAGCCTTCTTAACGGCGGCCTTGATGCGCTCGAGTTCAGCGGCTTCGAATCGGTTATGGAGTGCCATATCTGTCCTTCCGGAAGGAAGTGAGCAAAGTTAACAAACCGTCGACGGCTAATGGTGTTTTTTGCAACACATTTAAAAGTTACCTTTTGCGTACAACACACGCTACAGCCCATGAATTACTATCGCGGAATACTGTTTGTCACCCTGCTCATCGGCGGGTTCAGTTTGCCGGCACAAAAGAGAAAACCTGATCCTGCAAGTCCGGATATTTCATTAGTTCGCCTCGAACAGGAAGTGGCGAGATTGTCGACACTTTCAGGTGGCGTGGTAGGCGTAACCGCTATTCATGTAGAATCAGGCAAACGCTTCAGCCAGAACGGACAGGTCCGGTTTCCGATGGCGAGCTCTTACAAGATTCCCATCGCCATCCAACTGCTCACGAAAGTTGACAGCGGAAAGTTCAACCTCGATCAACTCGTTGAAGTGACCAAAGCGGATTTGCATCCGGGAAGCGGAATGATTTCAGATCGTTTTAATTGGCCCAATGCGTTAAAGCCGGGACTGGCTCTTTCCGTGAGGAGCCTGATGGAGCTTATGCTGCTGATCAGCGACAATAGTGCTACGGACATTTGCCTGCGCCTCGCCGGAGGGCCCTCGTCAGTTAATGCCTGCATGAAGCGCCTGGGTATTTCGGGACTGTCGGTAGACCGGCCAACCTCCTACCTGATCGCGGACTGGCTCGGCGTCAGCATGGATCCGAAACAGCCGTGGTCAACGGGCCGATTTGACACCCTGGCCAAGGCGCTAACTGAGGAAAAGATGAAGGTGAGTTCAAGACTTTTTGATGCTGACCTGAAAGACACATCAACGCCCGAGGCCATGTCATCCCTGTTGATGAAGTTATACACCGGCAACCCTTTGAAACCGGAGACAAAAGATCTGCTGCTGGACATCATGCGCCGCTGCGAGACGGGACTTACACGACTCAAGGGTTCCCTGCCGCCCAATACGGAAGTGATGCACAAGACAGGGACCATTGGGATGACGGCCAACGATGTTGGGATAATGACGCTACCCGGTGATGCCGGGCACGTGGTGATTTCGGTGTTCACGAAATCATCCGAGAAGCCGCTGCCTGAGCGCGAACGCGTCATTGCCGAAGTAACTCGTGCGGTTCATGATTACTTCGTTTTCAACCGCTAATCAAATCACTTTTCCCTTCCAGCGGCCCGAGCGGAGGTAAAGGAAGGCCATGCTGAACATGCTGAGCCAATAGACCCATTCGCTCATCCAGCCCCACGTGATTGAGAGGTTGAGGTATTCAAGTGTAACATATACGTAGAGGCAATAGAGGAGAATGGTGATCATTTCAATCGTGAGATTGACTACCGTATTTCCTGTTCCGGTCACCGCATTCAGCCAAACAACGGAGAAGGACATCATGAGAAGCGCCGCGGAGACTACGCGCACAACGGGTAAAGCCTCCTCAATGAATATCCTTTCCTGTCCATAGAAGGACAGCATTACGGTGGGGAATAGGTTCAATAGCAACACAATGACCACGGAGAAGGTCAGGCTTGTTTTTGCTATGCGATAGATCAACGGCATCACTTCTTCCGATCTTCCCTGACCGATCACGTTGCTGACCATGGTATTGGTGGTGGCCGCAAAGGCCCAGGAGAAGATTCCTGCAACGCCAAAAATGTTGCGCATGATGTTGGAGATCGCCAACGACCTCGAACCGTGATGTTCAACGAGGATATAGAAGTATTCCCAGGAGATAATACTGATGGCAAACTGCAGAATGAGGGGCGCCGATTGAACGAGGATCAGCCGAAAGGTGGGCAAGGAAATCAGGGGCTTCTCAAAGAAGGCGAATTGCTGGTGAATGCCTTTCAGGTGAATGACGATATAGATGACCAGCAATCCGGAGGCTTCAGCGATAATCGAAGCGATGGCTGCACCATTAAAGCCAAGGTTGGGCAATCCGAAATGTCCATAAATCAGGCCGTAGTCAAGGAATATATTCACGGCGGCCTCTGCGAGGGTACCCCAAACCAGGAATCGGGTCTGGTTGGTGCCCACCAATAAGGCATTCCGCATGATGTACAAATAGAGGAAGGGTAATCCCCAGATTCGGATGAGCAGGAATTTGATGGCCAACTCCGCCACCGCGGGATCATGGATCGTCGCACGCAGGATTAACGGCGAAAGGGTATAGGTAACAAGAATTCCCAGTACAGCTATTCCCAAGGCTATCCAGATGCCATGGAAGAAAAGTTTACCGATCTCCTTGTGAAGGTTTTGTCCGGCACGCCTCGCGATCAGCGCCTGTAGGCCGTTGTTGAGGCCGTTGCCAATCACAGCAAAGATCAGGTAATAGACCCCGGTGATGCCGGCACATGCCAGCTCGAGTTCACCCAATCCACCCAGGAATATGTTGTTGGTGATGAAATTGATCTGCGGGACAAGAATGGCCAGGGAGATGGGCATCGCCATGCCAAGAATCTGCCGGAGATTGGTTTGTAGACGGAGGTCGGAGGAGGTCATGAATAGTCCGGCAGAATTAGCAATGGGGCGGCTAAGTTCGTCAATAACTTCATGGGAACAACCGTTGGTGGAATCAGCCTCCGACTGACATAATGGGCGTTTGTTTTTTGCGCGATGTTGGCTAACTACCTTGACCATTAATCCATCACCTATGAAGACAAATCGTGTTGTTGCTTTACTCCTGTTGCTGATGTGCGCATCGGCCTTCGGCCAAATACTGCCGCCGGACAAAGGGTTACAGAAGCTTAAGTGGAGACCTGTTGGACCCGCTAACATGGGAGGCCGTGTTACGGACATAGCCGGCGTTCCTGGCGATCCGACAACCTTTTATGTGGCCGGCGCTGATGGAGGCATATTTAAGACGGTAAACGGTGGCGTAACGCTCTCGCCAATCTTTGATGGACAGCGAGCCTTCTCTGTGGGAACAATAGCAGTTACCCCTTCTGATCCTGAAGTATTGTGGGTGGGCACAGGAGAAGGGGATCCGCGCAACAGCGTAGGTTACGGGTATGGAGTGTATCGGTCAACCGATGGAGGAAAAACCTGGTCTCACCTCGGTCTTGAGAAAACCGACCGCATCAAACGCATCGCGGTTAATCCCAACAACCCGGACGAAGCCTGCGTATGCGCCATGGGGCGTGAATGGGGGCCGAATGCGGACCGCGGAGTCTTTCGAACAGTCGACGGCGGCAAAACCTGGGAGAAGGTTCTTTACATTGATGAAAACACGGGGTGCTCCGACATCGCGATCGAGTGGAACAACCCCCGAATTCTCTATGCCGGCATGTGGACCTTCCGCCGGAAGCCTTGGCGGTTTGATGACAGCGGAGAGAAGACCGCTTTGTATAAATCCACCAACGGCGGAAAGACGTGGTCGAAGATCTCCCACAAGAATGGCCTTCCGGACAAGCCTATGGCACGCATTGGTATTTCCATTGCGCAGAGTCAGCCCAATACTATCTATCTGATCACCGAGTTTAAAGAGGAGGGAACGCTGTTCCGTTCGGACGATCGCGGCGATACGTGGAGAGTAGTCAACAAAGACAGGAATCTTAATTTCCGCCCCTTTTATTACAGCGATGTGAAAGTTGACCCCAACAATCCGGATCACCTGTACACCTTGTCGGGCGGGCTGAGCAAGTCCACGGATGGAGGGAAAACATTTATGTCCATTGCCCAGGGTCAGCACGGAGACAACCAGGCGCTATGGATTGATCCAAAAAACTCAAATCGCGTGCTGAGTGGTGATGACGGAGGCTTCCGTGTCTCTTACGATGGATTCAAAACTTTCGACGCGATCAATAACGTCGAGCTTTCACAATTCTATCAGTTGTGGGTGGATGATCGTGATCCGTATTATCTCTATGGAGGGTTACAGGATAATGGCACGTGGACAGGCCCCAGCAATTCCCTGCACCAAATCGGAATTTTAAAGCGCGACTGGATACAAATCGCAGGCGGTGATGGCTATTATGCCGTTCCAATACCTGGAAAAGAAAATGAAGTATACGCTAACCTCCAGGGAGGTGTCATCTTCCATGTCGACACGAAGACCGGGAACACACGCACCATCCACCCCTATCCCAACAAGATTGGTTCAGCTGGGGATGGCATGGAGTTTCATAAATTCCGTTTTAACTGGGACACACCCATTCATGTCTCACCCCATGATCCGAACACTGTCTACACAGCAGGCAACGTGCTGTTCCGCAGCCGCGACAAGGGCTATACCTGGGAAGAAATTTCGCCGGATCTCACGACCAACGACAAGTCCAAGCAGAAATCATCGGGTGGAGATATCTACCAGGACAACACAGCGGCCGAGTTTCATTGCACGATTCTCACCATAGCCGAGTCGCCCGTTAAGAAAGATGTGATTTGGTGCGGGACCGATGATGGCAATGTGCAGCTGACGCAGGACGGCGGCAAGAGTTGGACTAAAATGACGATTCCGGGTTTTCCCGCATTCGGCTGGGTATCCAAGATTCACGCGTCGGAGCACGAGGCGGGAACCGCTTTTGTTGCTGTCGACAACCACCGGCTTGATGATTACAAGGCGCATGCCTACATGACCACTGATTTTGGCAAAACATGGACAATCATCAGCAATGGCCTGCCGGAAGATTGGGTTTATGTTGTTCGCCAGGATCCGCACAATGCGAATCTGCTTTATGCGGGGATGGAGCATGGGGTTTTCGCTTCCTGGGATAAGGGTAAGAGTTGGACAAAAGTCAATAACAACCTGCCGTCAGTTTCTGTGCGGGATCTTCGCGTCCAAAAGCGCGAGCGGGATCTGGTTGTTGCCACTCATGGTCGTGGTATCTGGATTCTTGACGATGCCGTGGCACTTGAAAACTACAACACTGCCGCAGGCAAAGAGTTGACCGTATTTCCGGCAAAGACCGCGACGCTCTGGAAATATTACTCTATGATCGAAGAGCAGGGAGACCGGGCCTATGCTGCCCGAAATCCGGAGTTCGGCGCCTACCTGAACTTCTATTTGCAGAACGACCCCAAACAGCCGGTGACCGTTGAGATAGTCGATGGGAACGGAGCAAAAATCCGGAGCCTTCGCGACACCTTGTCAAAAGCCGGAGTAAACCGGATCATTTGGGACCTCCGTCATGATGAGGCAACACGGGCGCCAGGTGCGCCTACGGGCCGCAGGAGGTTTGGTGGCGGCGCCAGACCGCTGGTGGCCCCGGGCTCGTATACGGCAAGGATCACAGCCAATGGTCAGACGGCGGAAACAACCTTCAGTGTTCGCGGCGACCCACGAATCAACATGACCGAAACAGACTACAAGATGAAGACCGACGCTGCCCTCGCCCTGCGTGATCAATTGTCACAGGTGAATAAAATGATCAGCACCTGTGATCAGACGATGAAGCAGCTCGGCGAGTTAAAGCAACGGATACAATCGGCCGGGGAGAACTCGGGAATAGATCCTTCCGTGAATGGGCAGATCGAGGAGGCCATAAAATCCATCCGGGAGTTCGAAGATGAGATGCTTCGTCGCCCGCCGCCAAATATGGGATATCGTCAAAAACCAAGACTGCGTGAAGAAATCTCGTCACTGTTCGGCGCTATCGACGAGGCGGCCGCTCGCCCCACCACGCCTCAATTGGGTCGGAGTACGGAACTTGCCCAGGAAGGACAGCAGGCAGCCGCCCAGTTGGATAAAATTCTCCAGGACAAAGTGATGCCGCTCAATGATAAGACCAAGAACCTGCCCCAGGTTGTGGTGGGAAAGACCGAGAAGAAGGAGATGTAAATTCCAAACAGGATAAGAGGGAAGCCATGGGACAGCCATGGCTTTCTCTTTTGTGGGATGCCAAGACTAAATTTCGGTAAGAATCGACTAACGTTCTAACCCCCCGCCTATGCAAACCATATTAGGCGCCAATGGCGCAATAGCCCGTGAACTTTCTGCTCACCTTCCCACCTATACCAACAAGATCAGGCAGGTAAGCCGCAATCCCAGGCCTGTCAACCCGGGTGATGAGACAGTAAAAGCTGATCTGCTGAAGGCAAACGAAGTTCGTTCTGCGGTGGCGGGGAGTGAAGTGGTTTATCTGGTGGCCGGACTTCAGTACAAGATATCGGTCTGGCGAGAAGAATGGCCCATCGTGATGCGTAATGTGATTGATGCCTGCAAAGCATCCGGGAGCAAGTTGGTTTTTTTTGATAATGTATATGCGTACGGCCTGGTGAAGGGCTCCATGAATGAGCAGACGCCATTCAATCCGGTAAGCAAGAAGGGCGAAGTGCGGGCGAAAATTGCCACTACACTGCTGGATGAGATCAAGGCAGGAAATCTGCAGGGGATGATTGTGCGGGCTGCAGATTTCTATGGGCCCGATGTGGAATTGAGCATGATCCACGCTTCGGTCGTTCAGCGCGTCCGGGCAAAGAAGACACCCCAATGGATTGGCAACCCTGCGAGAATCCACAGCTTCACCTATACTCCGGACGCGGGAAAGGCCGTAGCCATCCTGGGGAATACGGCATCAGCTTACAACCAAACCTGGCACGCCCTGACCAGCGCGGAAAAAATCACGGGGGAGGCGTTAATACGAAAGTTTTGCGAAGCCGGCGGGAGACCGTACGGAGTTCAGGCATTGCCCAAGTTTGGCGTTCGCGCCCTGGGGTTGTTTATACCCGTGCTCCGGGAGATCGTCGAAATGATGTACCAGTATGAGGAAGACTACTTCTTTGACAGCTCCAAATTTTCAAAAGCATTCGCCATCGAGGCCACATCCTATGATGAGGGAGTCAAACGGATGTTGATGAGCAAGTAAGTTTGTCAAATAACTCCCTGTGCCTGCATGGCACGAGCTACCTTCAGGAACCCTGCAATATTGGCGCCTACCATGTAGTTCCCAGGCTTCCCGTATTCTTTTGCGGCAGCCAGACTGATCTCATGGATGTTGCGCATGATGTGCTGCAGTTTTTCGTCCACCTCGCCTCTTGACCAGTTGGTTCCCATGTAATTTTGGGTCATCTCCAATCCTGATGTAGCGACGCCGCCGGCATTCGAGGCCTTGCCCGGCGCATACATCACCCCGTTATCAATCAGAATGTTAATCGCATCCGGCGTGGTGGGCATGTTGGCCCCTTCGGCGAGCAGCTTCACTCCGTTCTGTACAAGGTGCTGGGCATCCTTGGCGTTCACTTCATTCTGGGTTGCGCAAGGAAAGGCGCAGTCCGCTTTAGTGGCCCAGAGCGGATTGTGATCGGCATCCCCGGGAATGCTCCTGTAGATGGCGCCTTTGAACTTGTCAACATACTCTTTGATGCGCCCCCGACGATTGTTTTTGAGGTCTTTGATAAACTCAAGCTTCTCGGCATTGATGCCGGCCTCATCGAGAATGAACCCGTTTGAGTCAGAAGCCGTGATCACTTTACCTCCGAGGTCAAGGATCTTTTCGATTGCATATTGAGAGACGTTGCCCGATCCGGAAACCAGGCAGGTTTTTCCCTTGATTGAAGTTCCGGTATGTTGGAGCATATACTCTGCAAAGTAGACCAGTCCATAGCCGGTTGCCTCTGTGCGGATCAGGCTTCCTCCCCAACCGATTCCCTTACCGGTCAGTACGCCGGTGAATTCATTCTTGATCTTCTTGTAAGCGCCAAACAAGTACCCGATTTCTCTGCCGCCGACACCGATGTCGCCGGCAGGAACGTCGGTGCGATGATCGATATGTCGGGCCAGCTCAGCCATGAAGGCGTGGCAAAAGCGCATGACTTCATTCTCGCTTTTCCCTTTTGGATCGAAGTCACTCCCTCCCTTGCCGCCTCCCATGGGAACACCGGTTAGCGCATTCTTAAATATCTGTTCAAACGCCAGGAACTTAAGAACGCTTTGTGTTACCGAAGGATGGAAGCGGAGACCGCCTTTATAGGGCCCGATCGCGCTGTTCATTTGGACGCGGTATCCCCGGTTGATCTGAACCTCGCCGGCATCGTCAATCCAGTTTATGCGGAACGAGATGAGGCGTTCAGGCTCCGTCATGCGTTCAAACAACTTGAGTTTGCGGAGATCTGCATGGCGATTCAAAACGGGGATGATTGACTGAATCACCTCATCGACGGCCTGGAGGAATTCCGGCTCGTGCGCGTTGCGTTGCTTGACAAAGTCGAGATAGTTTTCAACGGTCATAGGTCGATTATGGGTTGGCGGTCATTCGAAGATAGGATTTTTAGTTTAGTTCCTGGCGTGGTTGCTTTTGGCGGGTAGGTCAATGCCGGTTAATTTTGGACCACTCGGCATGCAGATCATCAATTCCATTCTCACCTGGGTCATGAAGAAGCGCATTCATCAGATGGAGCTTTTCATGAAGTACCCGGCGGATGTGCAACACGAGCTCCTTCACAAATTATTGCTAACCGCGCGACCTACCGAATTCGGAAGGGAGCATGGGTTTGATGAGATTGTCAACTATGATGACTTTGCCCGGCAGGTGCCGGTTCAAACTTACGAGGGGATTTTTCCTTACATCGAAAGGATGATGAAGGGCGAGCAGAACGTGTTGTGGCCAACGGAGATCAAGTGGTTCTCCAAATCTTCGGGCACGACTAACGCCAGAAGCAAATTCATCCCGATCTCCAGTGAATCACTCGAAGAGTGCCATTATAAAGCCGGAAAGGATCTCTATTGTATTTATGTGAACAGCAACCCGGAGACAAAGATCTTTTCCGGAAGAGGCCTTGCGCTGGGCGGAAGTCATCAGTTGAATGAACTGGATCCTTCTTCTTCTTCCTACTATGGTGATGTTTCCGCCGTCCTGATGCAGAACTTACCTGTATGGGCGCAGTTGATCCGCACACCCAGTCTCGAGACAGCTCTGATGAGCAACTGGGAAGAGAAAATTGAACGACTGGCCAAGGAAACCGCCAAAGTGGATGTAACCCACATTGCCGGGGTTCCAACGTGGACGGTCCTGCTATTGCAGCGAATGATGGAGCAAGAAAAGAAACCCATCGCTGAGATCTGGCCGAACCTCGAGGTATTTTTTCATGGCGCCGTGGCCTTTGCCCCCTATCGTTCCCTCTTCAAATCACTGATACCGAATCCCGCGATGCAATATTGGGAGACCTACAATGCCAGCGAAGGATTTTTTGCCATCCAGGATCGCAAGGACTCGGATGAAATGTTGTTGATGCTCGACTACGGTATCTTTTATGAATTCATTCCGATGGATGAAACAGGGGGAGGGCAGGATGAAACAATTCCGTTGAACGAAGTGGAGGTGGGGAAGAACTACGCCATGGTGATAACCACCAATGCAGGTCTTTGGCGATACAATATTGGCGACACAGTGAGATTCACAAGTAAATCGCCATACCGGATCAGGATATCAGGTCGTACAAAGCATTTCATCAATGCTTTCGGTGAGGAGGTGATTGTCGAGAATGCAGAGATGGCCGTTACCCGGGCCTGTGAAGCTACCGGGGGAGTGATCACCAATTTCACGGCCGCCCCAATCTATCTCGATCAAAACAAAAGAGGAGGGCATGAATGGATCATTGAATTCCACACCGCACCCCGCGATATAAGAGAGTTTACGGCCGTCCTTGACGATTCGCTCCGGAAGATCAACTCAGACTATGATGCGAAAAGATCGCACGACCTGGCGTTAGTTGCGCCCACCATTCACAGCGTTCCGGAAGGAACTTTCTATGAATGGATGAAAAGACGTGGAAAACTGGGAGGCCAAAACAAAGTTCCCCGCCTCAGTAATTCCAGGGAGTTTGTGGACGATATCCTTGCCACCCTCCCGGGATAATCGACCTTATACATCCTTCAATTTTATGGAACAGCCGATGGCCTTGGTTCGGGTTGTTGGTGCCGACTTTCCCTGCAACAAGGCATCGACAGCCTCTTCCACATATTTCCTTTTGATGCCAGACTGATCACGGGCGTTATCGTCTATTGCCCCGATATAAGAAACCTTAAACTGGCTTCCGTCGCGCTGCAAGACGAATACGTGTGGTGTGTTAGTGGCGCCAAAGGCCCGGGTTACTTCCTGAGTTTCATCGGAAAGGTAAGGGAACCGATAAGCCTTTTGTTTAGCTTGTTCAACGTTACGCTCGAATGAGTCGCCGGGAGATTGAGCAGGGTCACTGGGATTGATGGCGATTACCGGATAACCCAATGAAGCGTACTTTTCATTCAACTCTATGATCCGGCCGTTGTAGGCCTTGGAATATGGGCACGTATTGCAGTCGAAGATGACAATCACCCCCTTCGAACTCCTGAAATCAGACAACGCAACCATCTTCTGGTCAACGTTTTTCAATTTGAAATCTGCCACGATGTCGCCGATTTCGTAGCCCTTTTTGACAGGCGCGGCAGCAAGCAGGATAACGAAGGCAAGCAAAAAGATAAACGAGTGTTTCATAAAATATTACGTTGAGGGTCAGCAGTTCATTGAACTTCGGTGATCAGTTTTTCCAGGTCGCCCGGTTTTAGCTCTCCTTCCACAAACTTACGTTTACCATTCTTGTTATTGATCACCAACGTTGCGGGAAGTGCGCCTGACCAGGTTTTGTCAACCTTGTCAATCCAGCTATTGGGATCCTTTTCGTTGAGAATGATTACCTCCGACTTCAGTTTCTTACGGATCGCAAAATTTCTGACTTTGTCCACGTTCGGATCCAGGTCAAGATCAAGGCTTACCAGCCGGACATGAACATCATGCCGGTCCTCATTTAGTTTTTCAAAAAGCGGCAACTCCTTGAGGCATGGGGCACACCAGGTGGCCCAGAAATTCACCACCTGAATGCGTTCCTTTTCGTCGTTCAGGGTTGACTGGAGCTCGCTGAGCCGAACCACATCCTTGGCCTGACCAAATGCATGCAAGCCACCACCGAAGGATGTGATAATGAGGAGCACCCATGTGGAATACGTAGCGAGCCAACGAGCAAACATGGAGGGCGATTCAGGGGGTCACAAAAGTGTTAAATTCCAGTGACTTATGCAGTTACGAAATTTGGGTGATAAAGTAGTCCACAAAACGCGCCTTTTATCCACATCAAGGGAATATTAAGACTTAACATATTGAAGAACAGGCAATTACGGAGCTTTTTGTAAATCAGTTGTTTGTGGATATCTCTTGAAGTCAATGGTTTCTGTCGTCCTTTTCTAAGGTGTTAATAGTCAAGTAGCTACGGGGCTGATTGGGGGCCAAACACTTCGATCCTTACAGCACCTGAACTGAAGGATGTGGGCTAAGTAACAGGGCGTGCTATTCGAAGGCCAGCTTGCCCAGCGAACCCTTGTATGCAACCGGCTTACTGGCTGTGGTATTCGCGGGGTTGGCGATCTGCCGGGCTTCCCAGGCGGTGAAATCATTGTAAAGGATGCAATCGTTGAGCAAGGATTTGTCGGTAACGATTTTGAAGATCTTATCGCGTTCAAACGTTTCCCAAACCTGGTGCTGTTGCTCTTTTGTCATGGAAGAAATCCGCACAAACTCGATTCCCCTGAAGCGCTCGATATTCATCCGCGTATGGTTGTTAAATACCTCCCTTTATGGCCAACGGGATTTTAAAGGTAACCCGATTCGGAGGAGCTGGAGTAAGAAGGGGTAAATGAAGGAGATAGAAATCCCCTATTTTGCAGGAGAATCAATATGAAGAATCAACGATCGAAGTTTTCTCTTCCTCCAGCACAAGTATACCTCAATTGCGCTTACATGTCTCCCTTGATGAAGCAGGTGGAGCGTGCAGGGATTGAGGGAATGAAGAGAAAAAGAAATCCCTTTTCAATAACGCACGAGGATTTCTTTAAGGAAACAGAAATGTTGCGAAAAGAATATGCCCGCCTCATCCATGCCACAGAACCGAATCGAATTGCGGTTATTCCATCGGCATCGTATGGACTCTCCACCGTTGCGCGCAACATTCGGCTTACAAGCAACGACTCCATCGTGCTGATTCATGAGCAGTTCCCGAGCAACGTATACCCTTGGCGGAGGATGGCTGCTGAAGCGAAGGCAAATCTTAGCGTGGTGAAGCCACCGGACGAACTCAAGAATCGTGGAAAGGTCTGGAATGAGCGGATTCTCGAAGCGATCAAGCCTGGCACCAGGCTGGTAGCCATGGGTCATGTGCATTGGGCCGATGGTACGCGCTTTGACCTCGTGTCGGTCAGCAAGCGCGCAAAAGAAGTCGGAGCGAGGCTCATTATCGACGGCACCCAGTCTGTCGGCGCATTACCCTTCGACGTTCAATTGATCAAGCCCGATGCGCTGATATGCGCAGGCTACAAATGGCTGATGGGACCGTACTCGATCGGGCTGGCCTATTTTGGTGAAAGCTTTGATGACGGCATTCCACTCGAAGAGAACTGGATCAATCGTCTTGGCAGCGAGGATTTCACGGGGCTCGTAAATTATCGCGACGACTATCAGCCAGGTGCACTCCGTTACGAAGTGGGCGAGCACAGTAATTTCATCCTGGTGCCGATGATGTTGAAGGCCCTGCGTCAGGTAAATGAGTGGACGCCGGAGGCAATACAGTCTTATTGCCGGTCTATCACCACGAAAGGTGTTGATCAACTTCGCGAGAAGGGATTTTGGATAGAGGAAGATCGGTTCAGGGGGCAGCATCTATTTGGAATCCGCTTCCATAAGGGCGCGAAGATTGACTCAATACGGGACAAGGTCCGTAAGAAAAAAATTTCTGTATCCTTCAGGGGTGATTCCATGCGCGTTTCACCCCACCTGTACAATACGGCCGGTGACTTTGATAAACTGGTAAAGGCGTTAGTCAGTTAAGCAATCACGGCAATCATTCGGAGGATAGGTACAACCAGAGACTCGTCTCCCCAGCTTGTAATCCGGTCACGAACCTCTTCGGGTCGGACACCTTTTGTAAAGAGTTTCCAGGCCACGGAGTCGTCGAGAGTTATTTTGGCATCAACAGGATCATGGGGTTGGTCTGAAAAGATCCAACCTGATACGGACCGCTGTAAGATCCAGTCCCCCCCTGCATCTCCGTCAATATGGATACTTACCCGTGTTCCCAATGAAGCCTCAACCTCTCGGTAAGTATAAGGCAAAGCCAAAAGGAATGTTTCCAGCACGGGATGATAGAACTGCCTGGTCAGGATTCCCTGGCGACCGGTAGCCTCGCGAATTTGCTGTTGATGGTGCCACTTTTCCGTGTATTCCCTGGCGATGTGAAACCAGTTTGGAGATTTTTCTTCGCCGGCCCAAGCCACACTATATCTGGCGGGCGCACGGGGCTCAAGCTGCTCCAGGCAACGAATGTAAGGTTCATGTGATTCATCCAGCCATTGAATGATAACTGCAGGGCTGACGCGCCGCAGGGCAACCACCCATTCACCGTTGAGGCGGTTGAGGTATTGGATTAGTTCCTGATAGTTGGCCACTGACTCTGGAGGAAGCGGCCATCGGTCACGCTCAAGAGAAATAGTCCGCAGGGTGGTGTCAAGGAGGTGGGCAGCCACATCCTTTACAGTCCACTCCCTGGCCAGGGTACGCCTGCCCCAGTCTGCGTGATCAAGGGACTTCAGCATGTCAATTAATTTCTGTTGCAGAGGCCTGAACAACGGGAGCGTTTCAATTATCATGATTCCAAACTACTATTTTTGGTTGGCAAAACAGCCGGACTCATGCCTTCGAAATACATCATGCTATTCCTCTTCCTGGCACTTTCAACTTCGACAGTAGGTCAGGACTTTCACCTTGTATTCTTGAATAAGAAAGAGAACAAAAAGGAACTTCCGGAAGAAGAAGTGAAGAAACTGATGGAAGGCCACATGGCCAATATCGGTCGCCTCGCAAAAGAAGGAAAGCTATGGGCGGCGGGCCCGTTTGATGGAGGAGGCGGTATCTTCATCCTGAAGACCAGCAAACTGGATTCAGTAAAGCGATGGATCCTGACTGACCCTGCCGTGGCCGCTGAACGATGGGATGTGGAGTTGTTTCCCTACTACCCGGGTATCGGCGGCGTGTGTTCCGTTGGAGAAAAGTTTGAGATGACGAACTACTTCATGGTGCGGTACCATTCGTCGGCGAACGGCAAGAAGAATGCAGCCTGGAAGAAGCACAGGAAGTTCTTGGGTTCATGGTTGCAGGCCGGTAAAGTCATTGCGGAGGGCAACCTTGGCGATCAGGATGCTATCCTGATTCTCAAAGACGAGCCGACTTCGGAAAGTCTCTCAACGGATCCGTTGGTAACTGACGGCGGATTTCAACCTACGATCAAGAAACTGTTTATTGCCAAAGGCTCATTTTGCGAACCGCGGTAGTTTACTGCTCAACAACTACAACAGCCAATTTCTTACCATTCGGGCTGACGGCAAGTCGCGTAATATCCTTGAGTGCAGCGGTCTTTGGAAGTTCGATCTTCTTCCATTCCGCACCAGTTCCGGGACTAAGATAATACAGTTGCGTTCCGTCACTCATTAGGATTCTTCCATCGGGTAACCAGCACAAATCTTCGCGACCTGGCAGCGTAGGAGCAATCGTTGTGATGGTCATGTTCTGTGTGTCGAATCGTTTGATCAACCATTCCCGGTCAGAGACTTTGTGCACGAAGCTAAGTGCCGATTGACCGGGGATGCGATGTAGCGAGCGGCCAATGTTTTCTGCGATGATCGTGTCTTTCTTTGTTGGCAGGCGCAGATAATGCAAGGTATTGGGAGTACCTAACACAAAAAGTCCCAGGTGGCTGTTGTCCGTCCAGACGTGGTATCCCACGATAAGGTGATTGATGATAACGTCAGCGGCACGAGTGGAATCTCCGTCGATCGAATATTTTCCAAGGTCCTGGGCATTGTTGTCGCGCTGGATAATGCATGAAAGATGTTCACGATCGGGAGTCACTGTTGGGGAATACTCGCGTTCGGCTGTGTTGGTAATCGATCGGGTGGTTCGCTTCTTATAATCATACCGCCGAATGTCCGATCTTCCGTCATCGTTGAATGACGAGTAGTAGACAAAGGGTTTTTCAGGATGAAACGAAGGCTGATTATCGTAGCCTTTGTGGTTTGTGATGTTTTGCGGATTGGTAATCGTAATACTGTTCTTTTTGACCGACATGTCGAACAGGTAAATTTCAGCGGCGGGCTGCCCGATCGCTACCCTGATCACAAAGAGGATCGGCAAGGCGAGAATGAATTTTTTCATGCGTTTACGGTTAGAGGCTGGTGGATCAGCCGGTCAAGTTGAGGCCTATGGTGATGAATGTGTTCACGGAAGAAGATCAAGGCATGCCGAATGTTCAGGTAGCCGGCCACCACGTGACGGTAGACCAACCGGTTGAGTTGGTGATCCGGAATCTTTTCCAGCAAGTCTTTGAGCTCGGAACGCACCTGGTTCCAGGAGTTCTCAAGTTCGCTGCGGTTGGTGATCACCCTCGTATTTTCTACGACTCGTTTCGGGGCTTTGAACTTCAATCCCGGCATTCGCTGGGTGAAGATGAGGGCGATTATCTTGATTTCCTCCCAAATCCCGCTGCTCGAAGCCTGGTCAATTCCCATAACCTTCTTCTGGAGGTAGGCCACCGACATTTGTTCTGCCGTGATGAGATGGCTGAGCACTTCAGCCGCTGACCATTTTCCGGGACCGGGAGAATGATTGAATAGCTCATCAGACAGGCCAGCCACGGAGGCCAACACGGCTTGACGCTGGCCTTCAATTTCGTCCATCAACTTTTGCAGTGCAGGGGCCATGCTCTATTTGCAATTTTTCTTCAAGGCCGCCTTGGCTTCCGGCGACCCCAGTTCATCTGCTTTCTTGAAGTCCAGGCAGGCATCATAATTATTGTTCATGCGCAATTTCACCAGGCCACGCTGGTAGTAGGTCTCCGGGTCAGATGGAAACAATTCAATGGACGAAGTATAGTCTTCGACGGCTCCTGACCAATCCTCTTTCTCAGTTTTACTTAACGCCCGGTTGTCGTAGTAGGCGGGATTGGTATCATCCAGCTCGATGGCTTTGGAATAGTCGGTAATAGCACCATCAAAGTCTTGAAGGGTATTCTTCAGTACACCGCGCAGGTTAAGAGTTTCCGGATCAGCGGCATTCAATTCGATGGCCTTGTCGTAGTCCGCCAAGGCGCCTTTAAAATCTTCTTTGGCGCTGCGGGCCAGAGCGCGGTTTTCGAATTTCAGTGGATCTTTTGCGTCCAGTTTGATGGCCGCGTCATAATCGGCGATGGCCTTATCAAAATTGGTCGTTTGATAGTAGGCAACTCCTCGATAGTTGTAAAGATTCGGGTCGTTCTTGTCGAGTTCTATCGCTTTGGTGTAATCATCGATTGCGCTCACAAACTCTCCCAACTCGGCCTTCACGACTCCCCGGTTGAAGTATTTGTCGGCGTCGACAGGACCTAGTTCCAGGGCTTTGGAGAAATCAAAGTAAGCGCCTTGTAAATCCTCGAGGTTATACTTCGCAAAACCCCTGTTGGTATACGCGTCCGTGTATCGGGCATTATGACGGATTGCGCGGTTCAGGTCGTCCAGTGCGCTTTCATCATCCCCCAGCTTAATCTTGGCATCGCCGCGGTGATTGTAAGCTTCAGCAAACGTCGTATCAAGTTCTATGGCCTGTGTAAGATCGGTAATGGCACCATAAAAGTCGGCGAGGTTAATCCTGCACTGACCTCGAAGACTGAGGGCTGTCTTGTTTTTAGGTGAGGCATCCAGGATTTTGGTGAGCTCAGCTTTGGCGGCGGTGTAGTCCTTCGCCGCCATCTTCTTGCGAGCCCCGTCCAGCGGGTCAGCAGACTGGGCAAGAACCGTGAAAGACAAAAGAATACAAAAGAACACGTTAATGAATCGGCGCATAGGAAGAATATGAAAAGCAAGTTAGAAAAGAATCCTCCAGTAAGGAAGCTGTTAAGCCGGAGGCCGTTCGCGTAATGCCCCGCGAATTCGACGCAGTTTTTCCCTTTCTTGCACCCTTTAACTTACTGAGACATGAAATACGTTCACTTACTGCTCATTCTTGGGTTCAGCGGGGGTGCCTTCGCACAGGATGGCACACCGCTAAAAATGAAGATGGACTTTGAGTCATACAATCCACCCTCAACGCTGGTATCGGAAGAGCACCGGCTAACCCGGGCGAAGTTTCCGTTCATCGACATTCATAACCATCAGGGCGGAATGAATTCAGCTGACCTGAGCGGGTTGATCAAGGAGATGGACAAGCTCAACATGGGAATCATGGTGAACCTGAGTGGCCGCGGGTTTAGGAGTTCTGGCGATCACCTGGAAAAATCCATTGAAAACATCAAGAAGCAATACCCTAATCGATTCCTGCTGTTCACCAACATCGATTTCACGGATATTGACAATCCCGAATGGGCCGCCCGAACAGCACGTCAGGTGGAGGACGATGTGAAGCGCGGAGCGAAGGGACTGAAGATTTACAAAAGCCTCGGCCTGTTTTCCAAGGACAAGTCGGGGAAAGTGATACCCATTGATGATCCCCGCATCGATCCGGTATGGAAGAAATGTGGTGAATTGGGAATCCCCGTACTCATCCACTCGGCCGATCCACGTCAGTTCTGGCAACCCATCGACAGCCTAAATGAGCGGTGGCTGGAGTTGAAGTTATATCCGGGAAGAAGGCATGATAAGGATACGATATCCTGGGAGACGGTGATCGCCCAGCAACATAACCTCTTCCGGAAACATCCGAAGACGAAATTCATCAATGCGCACCTGGGTTGGTATGGCAGCGATCTGAAGAAGTTGGGACAACTGATGGAGGAATTCCCCAATATGTACACGGAGATTGGAGCCGTGATAGCGGAACTAGGACGTCAACCGCGTGCGGCAAAGGCATTTCTCACGAAATACCAGGACCGCGTATTGTTCGGCAAGGATAGCTGGGTTCCGAATGAATACGAAACCTATTTCCGTGTTCTTGAGACGGAGGACGAGTATTTTCCTTATCACAAGCGGTATCATGCTTTTTGGCGTATGTATGGAATAGGTCTTCCCGATGACATCCTAAAGAAGATCTATTACAAGAACGCCCTGAAGTTGATGCCCGGCGTTGACGGATCCCAATTTCCGAGGTAGGAAAGGTTAATCACGCAAGAAGGCGATCCACAGCCCAACCGGTTAGGCTGTACCGTTCGCGCGTGGCGGGAAGTACTTCATGTTCCAATTGGTCGCTCCGGAAGCAAACCAGTCGCCCCAACTCAGGCAGCACTGGACGCTTACCCCCGGGAAGATATAGCACCAACTGTCCACCATCCTCTTCTTTCCAATGGTGGTTCAGGTAGCAAATGATGGAAATCTTTCGATGATCATCTTGCCGGAATTGATCCAGATGACGTTGATATCGCGTTCCAACAGGGTAAAAAGTCCGGTGAATTTCCACGTCTTTGAGACTCAGGTATAAGTTCTGATTGAGATACAACAGCAGTTGACGAAGGCGGTCAAGATAAACCTGCTCGGCGACCGGGGCTTTCGCCGGGTCAATCCACTGGATGTAATCGCCGCGGATTTGCTCGTTGATCTGCCTGTCCGTTTTACCAATTCCTGCTTTTCGAAAATGTAACTTATGATTAATGAATTCGTCTGTCCGAAGTATGGCTTCGGCTTCTGGGGGCGAAAGAAAAGTGTCGATGACGGCGAAACCGTGATCAGCCAGACCGTCGGCGATTTGTGCGAAGACTGGGGTAAGCTCCGGGGACATAGGTTAAGGCAAAAGTAGAATATTGTATCATTGTGACTGATGAGAAATACAAAGAGTCTGGTTCTGTTTATCCTGACCATCGTGGCGCTGACGGGTTGCAAACCGAAAGAGCCGGTTACGCTTCGCGAGGTACATATTCGTCAGGTTGCACCGGGCAAAGATGGAAACCCTGTGCTTTCGGCCGATGCCATTCTCTATAACCCAAACAAAGGATCCCTGCGACTGAAGGAAATCGACCTCGATATACGCCTGAACGGAAAGTCTGCCGCGCGCATCGATCAGAAGCTGAATGCCCTGATCAAATCCCGCTCAGAATTTACTGTGCCGGTGGAAGTTCAGTTGAAGCTAAATGAAGCCGGATTGCTGGACACTATCCTTAGTCTATTCGGTGGTAAGAAGTACGACATTCAGTTTACCGGAACCGTGAAAGTAAGCGTGGGCGGATTCCCGGTGAAAATCCCGGTTAATCACCAGGACCAGATACGCTTTTAGTGCGTAATCGGCGGATGTTTGCGAAGCTGGAAGTTTTGCCCGAGGTACACTTTGCGCACCATCGGGTCGTTGGCCAGGTCTTCAGCCGACCCCTGCTTGAATAATTTGCCTTCTACCATCAGGTAGGCACGATCGGTTATCGTGAGCGTCTCGTCTACGTTGTGGTCGGTAATCAAAATACCGATATTCTTCTTCTTGAGCCGGGAGACAATGGATTGAATTTCCTCCACGGCGATGGGGTCAACGCCAGCAAAAGGTTCGTCCAGCAGTACGAAATGGGGATCAACCGCGAGTGCCCTCGCGATTTCGGTTCTGCGGCGTTCGCCACCGGAAAGCACCATACCCAGGTTCTTGCGCACATGGGTTAGGCTGAATTCTTCCAACAGACTTTCCACCTTGGCCTTCCTGTCAGCTTTGGAAATATCCCGCATTTCCAGGGGAGCGAGGATATTCTCTTCCACGGTCAGCCCTCGAAACACAGACGCCTCTTGCGCGAGATATCCAATCCCCAGCTTGGCGCGCTTATACATAGGAAGTTCGGTGATGTTCTGATCATCCAGGTAAATCTCCCCGCCGTTGGGTTTGATCAGCCCGACAATCATGTAGAAGCTTGTGGTTTTTCCGGCTCCGTTGGGCCCCAGCAATCCCACAATTTCACCCTGCTCCACACGAACCGAAACGTTGTTGACAACGGTTCGCTTCTTATACTTCTTCAAAAGGTTTTCAGCGCGCAATACCATCAGGCCTCAAATTTAATGTCTTTCAGCCGGAGCTGGATGGAAGTTGTCCCATTGAATGAATTCTCCTCCACGGTAAAGGCCATTCGAAAGGGAGTTCCATCGGCAAGGCGCTCATAATGTTCTACTAAATCAAAACCCACCGCAGGAAAGAATGTGTCTCCGTCCTGGGTGGCCAGGAAGCGGATATGGCGATCCTTAAACGAATTAAGCGAGTTCAATACGCGTACGTTGCGGGCTTCGAATACGGGACGTTGATTCTCCGGTCCAAAGGGAGCCATTTGCTTCAGGATGGCGATGAACTTCGGCGTCAGCATGTCGAAGGTGACCGGTAGGTCGATGTCGATTACGGGAGTGAGCATTTCATCCGTAATCGTTGAGGCTACAACTTCTTCAAAGCGCTGTTCGAAGGCGGCTAGGTTGCCGGGATCCAACGTGAGCCCCGCGGCATATTTGTGGCCGCCGAATTTTTCCAACAGATCGCCGCACTGTTCGATGGCCTGGTAGAGATCGAAACCACTCACACTGCGTGCGGAGCCGGTAATTTTGGAGTTGCTTTCGGTGAGAATCACGGTGGGCCGGTAATATCGTTCCACACACCTAGCAGCAACTATGCCAATTACTCCCTTGTGCCAGGTGCTCTTGAAAAGAACCGTTGTTTTGGCCCGTTGTAGACGCTCGTCGGCCGAAATCATGGAAAGCGCTTCCTCGGTGATGCTGGCGTCGAACTCTCTCCGAAGATCGTTCTTCAGATTCACCTTTTCAGCAAAGGCATTGGCCGCCTCTTCGGTCTGCGCGATAAGCAGCTCGACGGCACCCCGGGCATGGGCCACTCTGCCGGCCGCATTAATGCGTGGCCCAAGAGTAAAGACAACCCCGGAAATATCAAGATCCGTTCGAATGGCAGCAATCTCTTTAAGGGCTTTCAGTCCGGGTCGCGGATTCTCGTTGAGTTTCTTCAATCCGAAATAGGCCAGTATCCGGTTCTCGCCGTTGATGGGAACGATATCAGACGCAATGCTGACCGCAACCAGGTCGAGGTATTCATAAACTTCTTCGGTTTTACGATACCGCGAGGCATAGGCGTGCATCAATTTGAAGCCGATGCCGCATCCGCTCAATTCTTTGAATGGATAGTCGCAATCCCGTCGCTTGGGGTCGAGAACAGCGACGGCCTGGGGAATGGCGTCACCCGGCAGGTGGTGATCGCAAATGATGAAGTCGATTCCCTTGTGGTTGGCGAGGCCTACCATGTCCGAAGCCTTGATGCCCAGATCCAGGGCGATCACCAGCGTAAAACCATTCTCGGCTGCCCAAAGAACTCCGGCGCGTGACACCCCATAGCCTTCTGAGCTGCGGTCCGGGATGTAGAAGTCAACTTCCGGATGAAACGTTTTCAGGTAGGAGTACACGAGGGCTACCGATGTGGTTCCATCCACGTCGTAGTCTCCATAGATCAGAATCTTCTCATGTTGGTCAACGGCGGATTTAATTCGCACTACCGCACGCTCCATGTCGCGCATGAGAAATGGAGAAACCAAATCGTCGAGTGAAGGGCGAAAAAACTTCCGGGCCTCTTCAAAGGATTTGATCCCGCGCTGTACCAGGAGTGTGGCGAGGGCTGGATTAACGTTGATGCGCTTGCCGAGTTCCTCAATCTGCCCGGTCGGGGGTACCGGCTTATAGATCCATCGTCTGTTCATCACCGGCTCACAAAGTTGATTGCACCGGGTTTTCCGGCGGCCCCGTCCTTCCCGCGATTTCCTTTCTTGCCCGGCTTGCCATCCAGGGAATTCTTGCCTGTGGAACTCAAACCGGCGTATCCGCCGCTTCCGCCTTCTCCACCGGAGCCGGGATTCCCTCCATAGTTTCGTATGATGATTCGCTCACCCAACATGGAGCGAAGTTCAGGGACACTGGTTGCCTGAAAAGTGATCTTCCCGGCATTTCCTCCATTCCCACCATTGGAACCAGGGCCGCCAGCTCCCCCGTCGCCACCTGCACAAATCCGGGTCCCCGTTCCTCCACCACCGCCAATGCCGCCATTTCCTCCATCACCTGCATCACCCCCGGAGACGTCAATCGTGGGCGTACCATGGAGAACAATATCATTGAATGCGAGGTACAGACTTATTCCTTTTCCACCGTTTGTGCCTTCCGTCCCGCTGGAGCCAGGACTTCCATTGGAGCAAGGAGCCGAGGAGGAGGCACCCTGACGGCCGTTTCGTCCTTTGACGCCGTGAACTCCTTTACCGTCGATCAGGCTGCCGCGGTAGAAAACAACCTTCCTCGCGTGGATGAAGTTTTCAGTTTTGAGTTTGTTAAGGAGGAGCACGGCGGAATCCATGAGGATGAGGGTATCAACAACCAGGACATCTGTCCCTTTCAATTCATAGACTTGCCTGGGCTTAACCACCAGGGTATTGATCCGAATCTGGCCTAATGCCGGCAAGGATAAAAGCAAGGTAGCAATGAAACCTACCAATCGGATCATGGTTCAAAAGTAGAAAACAAAAAAGCAGTGCACACGGCTGCACTGCTTTCCTGCTGTCTTGTTTTTGTGATTATTTCTTGGGCTTCTTCGGCTCGCCGTTCTTGTCAAAAGTGACATTGGGGAGCACATCCTTGAGTTCTGCGCGCTGACCGTTGTTGTAGGGTACAATCCAGGCATCCTTTACGCCCATATCGCGCATGTACTTCTTGAACGTATCGGCTTCCCAGTAATCGCGGAAAATGCCGATAGTGATGCGCTGTGGATCAGTTGAGTCCTTTCCGGCCGCTTCACCGCCAAAGTTTGGATTGTTGTCAAAATACTTGCTGAGGTCTTTGTTGCGGAAGGCGCCTACCTGAACTTTGAACACGATACCCTTGGAGAAGTCCATCGGGTTAATGACAGGATTAGCCTTGAGCTCCGCAAGTTGTGATTGAGCGGATGAAAGTTCGCCGCGCATGCGGGCCAACTGATCTTCCAGCTCGGCGATGCGTGCGTTTTTGTCGCTGAGCGTGGATTGCATTTGTTTCATATCGCCGTTCAACTTGGTAAGTTGGTTTTCGGCGTTCTGTTTGGCCTCCGTCATTTCTTTCAGGCTGGCCGGATCCTTAGCGTAACCTTTGGCCTTTTTCTTCCACTCTTTTTTCTCTGCTTTGGAGAGTTGGGCGAAAACCTGTGAGCCGGAAAAAATCAAAGCCAGGCAGACAATGATCACATGAGGTTTCATGCAGATGGGGGTTAATTGGTTGCTAAAAGTAGTCAAAAAACTTCAAAATCAGCATGTTGGGGGTCGTTACACCATCTTCTCGGGGCGTACCCACTCGTCAAACTGAGCGGAGGTAACCAGTCCAAGTTCGATGGCGGCTTCCCGCAATGTCTTGTTTTCCTTGTGCGCCTTCTTCGCGATTTTGGCAGCATTCTCATACCCGATATGCGTATTTAGCGAAGTCACCAGCATGAGGGAGTTCTCCATGTGCCGCTTGATCACAGGCAGGTTTGGCTCAATTCCCGCAGCACATTTGTCATTGAAGGACACACAAGCATCGCCCAACAACCTCGCCGACTGCAGGACGTTGGCGGCGATCACAGGCTTAAACACGTTTAATTCAAAGTGACCCATGGATCCACCGACGGAAACGGCCACGTCGTTGCCGATGATTTGGGCGCAGACCATGGTGAGTGCTTCCGGTTGAGTCGGATTTACTTTTCCGGGCATGATGGATGAGCCGGGTTCATTGTCGGGGATGATGATTTCGCCAATGCCCGAGCGAGGGCCGGAACTGAGCATGCGGATATCATTGGCAATCTTCATGAAGGCAACGGCCGCACGCTTAAGCGCCCCGGAGAGTTCTACCATGGCGTCGTGAGCGGCAAGGGCCTCGAACTTGTTAGGGGCTGAAACAAAAGGGTAGCCGGTAAGGTCGGCGATCTTTTTGGCCACCAACACATCATAGCCTTTCGGCGTATTGAGGCCTGTGCCCACTGCGGTACCGCCCAGCGCAAGTTCACGAACCGCTTCGAGGGCATTACGAACGGCCCGCATGCTGTTGTCAATCTGCTGCACGTATCCGGAGAACTCCTGGCCCAGGGTCAACGGGGTGGCATCCATAAAGTGAGTACGTCCCGTCTTCACGATCGACTTGAACTCCGTTGACTTCTTGGCCAGAGTGTCGCGGAGTTTCTGCATCCCCGGCAATGTAATTTCTACCACTTGTTTGTAGGCAGCGATGTGCATCGCCGTTGGGTATGTATCGTTGGAGGATTGCGACTTGTTTACGTCATCATTGGGATGAAGCACTTTCTTTTCATCGGTCAATTTGCCGCCATGAATTACATGGGCGCGATAGGCAATAACCTCGTTGGCGTTCATGTTGCTTTGCGTGCCAGAACCGGTCTGCCAGATGACGAGCGGGAATTGATCGTCGAGTTTATGTTCGAGGATTTCATCGCATACCTGGGCGATGAGTTTCATCTTTTCTGCCGGAAGAACGCCTAATTCATTATTAGCCATGGCGGCGGCTTTTTTGAGGTAAGCGAATGCGTAAATGATTTCCTTGGGCATGCTGGCCTCAGGCCCAATCTTGAAGTTATTGCGCGAACGCTCCGTCTGTGCACCCCAATACTTGTCGGCAGGGACCTGTACCTCGCCCATGGTGTCTTTTTCAATGCGGTAATTCATGATCAAGGGTTGTGTTTAACCAAAACAAAAATAGCAAAGCCTTGCACAAGAAGGGTATGACAAAACACAGAAACCAGCGCATTGCAAAATTGCGTACCTTCAAGTTGACCTTATAACTACAACCTATGCTTAAGAAAATCCTGATTGGTGCCGGCATACTGGCAATCGTTGTTGTGGCCGGCCTGTATTATCTCAACAACCGCAACCGCACCCTTAGCCCTCCCGGAAAAGCCGAGATTACTTCCGGAGATTTAACCATTTCAATTCCCTACAGCCGGCCTTCCGTGCGCGGTCGTCTAATATTTGGAACCAAGGAGGAAGGCGCCCTACAACCCAACGGTGTTTACTGGAGGCTGGGTGCCAATGAATCGACGGAGATCACCATCAACCGTGATGTACTGTTCAATGGAACTCCGCTGAAACAGGGCACCTACAAGATCTACGCCATTCCCGGACCGGATGAATTTGAGATCAGGCTGAATACAGAATTGGGCACTTGGGGCTACCTGGAGCCGGATCACGAAAAGGACCTTCTGACAACGAAGGTCCCTGTCCAGCGACTCGATGCCCCGGTGGAACAGTACACCATCCGGTTGGAACCAACCGATGGAGGAGCTGATATCATCTTTGAGTTCTCCAATATCCGTTTTGTCGTTCCGCTTACGCGACCGCAATAAGTAGCATACCGAAATGCTTGGTGCGATCGCGCAAGCAGAAACCCATCGGGCGCGGGTAGCGGTACGTTCCCATGGCGCAGCCTACGGGTACGATCAGCTTCTGAAAGCGTCACAAGCCCTGGCCCTGGCTTTGCTGCATGATCGGCCTGATCTGGAGGAGCAGCGTATTGCCTTTATGGTATCTCCCGGGTTTGATTATGTACGTGTGCTTTGGGGAATCTGGCAGGCCGGCGGTATTGCTGTGCCCCTCTGTTTGACGCACCCCGCGCCGGCGCTGGAGTATGTGCTCAAGGATACGGGGTGCTCCCTGGTTGTAACCTCGCCGGAATACCATGATGTCATGGAGGCTTTGTGCAGAAAGAATGAGATCACTCATCGGCAACTCGGGACCGCGCCGTCACCAGGACCACATGACCTTCCGTCCATCAGTCCCGAACGCCGAGCCATGATTCTATACACCAGCGGGACAACCAACCTTCCCAAAGGTGTGGTAACAACGCATCAAAATATTGAAGAACAAATCAAGACACTGATCAAGGCCTGGCATTGGAGCGAACAGGATCACACCCTTTGTGTGCTGCCCTTGCATCATGTTCATGGCATCATCAATGTGGTCAGTTGTTCTCTGTGGGCCGGCGCTTGTTGCGAATTTCTGCCGGAGTTTGATGCCCAGGAAGTGTTTCGTGTATTCCTTCAGGGAAAGGTGAATGTCTTCATGGCAGTTCCAACGATCTACTTCAAACTCATTGCGGCATGGGACAAACTGGAATCACGCGAGCAGGAGAAGATTTCGGCCTCGCTTAAATCAATGAGGCTTATGGTTTCGGGCTCGGCGGCATTGCCGGTTTCGGTCATGGAGCGATGGGAAAAGATAAGTGGGCATCGTTTACTGGAACGCTACGGGATGACTGAGCTGGGGATGGCCATCAGTAACCCCTACGAGGGAGAACGGAGGGCGGGAACTGTGGGAATTCCCCTGGAGGGCGTTGAAGTCAGGCTTTGCAATGACCAGAATGAAGTGGTACGTGATGAGCCCGGTGAGATACAGGTCCGCGGTGCCAATGTTTTTCTTGAGTATTGGAAGCAGCCTGAAGCCTCACGGGCATCCTTCACAGGTGATGGATGGTTTAAGACGGGCGATGTTGCCGTTTGCGAAAATGGCTACTACCGGATCCTGGGCAGAAATTCGGTGGATATCATAAAGTCGGGCGGCTACAAAATATCGGCGCTGGAAATTGAAGAGGTGCTGAGAACTCACCCCGAAATCATGGATTGCGCCGTGGTTGGTTTGGCGGATGAAGAATGGGGAGAAATTGTTGCCTGCGCCATTGTGAACAGAGGAAGACCTTTGGACCCTGATGTGCTGCGATCCTGGTTGAAGGAACGCATACCCACTTACCGTATTCCCCGCAGAATGTTACAGGTAAGTGAACTGCCCCGCAATGTCATGGGAAAAGTGACAAAAAATGATGTAAAGAAACTGTTTCAAACATGACCATATACGGAGTTGCAATTTTGGCCGCATGTTTCTTGGCCGGCCGGATTGCCGGTGAGTGGCTGGGCGCATGGCTTGGCATTGAAGCCAATGTGGGTGGAGTCGGATTTTCGATGATCCTGCTCATCCTGGTTACACAGTTTCTCCACGACCGGAAACGGTTCGAGGCATTGTCTGAGAGCGGTGTTCTCTTCTGGAGCAACCTTTACATTCCCGTGATTGTGGCCATGTCATCCATCCAAAATGTGAAGGGAGCCTTGGCAGGCGGAATGATTGCGTTGCTTGCAGGGACAATTCCCGTTGGTCTTTGTTTCTTTCTGGTTCCCTTGATTTCCCGAACCGGTTTAGGTAGAAACTCAACTCCAGCATAATCATGGACAGGTTGAAGACCATACTGTTCGAGGACAAGTTTGCGGGTCTCCTCATCGCTGTCATTGTCGTGGGTTTTATCCTGCTGCTTTCGAGCTGGGTTTCAAGCCGTGTAACGCGAAAGAAAATCCCGGGTGCTGCCATCGCCATCTTCGTCGGACTTGTGCTTGCCTATGCCGCAGGGGACGTGACGGGAGGTCAACAAGGGGTTGCGGACATCGGATGGTTATCGGGTTTCGCCCTATTGGGCGGGAGTCTGCTTCGCGATTTTACCATTGTAGCTACGGCTATGGGAGCTCGCTTCTCCGAGATGAAGAAGGCCGGATTGGCAGGGCTTCTTTCGCTGCTTCTCGGCGTTTTGATCTCTTTTATAGTCGGCGCACTACTGGCTGCAGCCATGGGGTTTACCGACGTAAAAAGTATGACGACGATTGGCGCCGGTGCCTGTACGTTTATTGTCGGACCGGTGACCGGTTACGCGATTGGGGCGTCATCCGAAGTAATTGCACTCAGTATTGCGGCCGGCGTAATCAAATCGATTGCTATAACGATCGCTACCCCTCCGCTGGCAAAGCTCGTTGGCCTTGACAATCCTCAAGCGGCCATGGTTTACGGCGGGTTGATTGGAACAACAAGTGGTGTAGCGGCTGGACTGGCAGCGACCGATCCCAAGCTTGTTCCCTACGGGGCGCTCACCGCGACGTTCTACACCGGCCTGGGATGTTTGCTGTGCCCCAGTGTGTTTTACCTTACACTGGAATGGTTGATTCGTTAGGTCAATGTTTTGGCACGGCTTCCATAAGCAGCGCAAGAGCAGCCTTTAAGGACTCGACGCCTTCTTTTGAGCCTTTAAAGTGACCCAGCCGAACTACCACCAGGTCATGCGAGGGGATGATGAAGGTGTATTGGCCACCAGCCCCGGCCATAAAATACGCATCCCTGGGGATGGGAAAATTTCCATCGCCGTTTATCCAGAAGAAGCCGCCATAAATCGGTCGTCCATCCTCTTTCCAGGCATGAGCAAGCGTGCTTACAAATTTGACATACCCTTCCGGAAGGATGCGCTCTCCGTTCCATACACCATCCTGAAGGTAGAGATTCCCTAGCCGGGCCCAATCACGGCCCGAAGCGAACTCATATCCCTGGGTGAGAAAATTGCCATACGGATCAGTTTCCATCACCATTGTGCGAATGCCAATTTTGTCAAACAAGGCGCGCTGAGGGAACGAATGATAGTCTTCACCCAATTTTTCTACGCCGAGGCGAATAAGATAATTGGTTAATACCGGATCGGTATTGCGATAGCGACCCACCGAATTTGGTGGCCATTGTTGGGGACGGGTTGCCGCATAGGTGAAGGAGTTTACGGTGCCAGTGTATAAATACAGGTGATCCGGGTAGCCCAGCGACGCGTCATAGTCCGGATCCTGGGGTGCGCGGATACGTATGCCGCTCGACATGTTGAGGATGTTGGAAATGGTGATCTTTTGCCGGGGGTCTCCGGGCTTTTGCCACTCGGGTATCGGCGCAGGTTGATGCAAATCATAAACACCCCGCTTGATTAAAATTCCCATCAACGTTGCCGTGAGGCTCTTTCCCATGGACCAACTTTCCAGTGGAGTGTCTTCCATAATTCCCTTTGCGTGCCTCTCGGCAAGAAACTTTCCCTTCCAGGTAACCACAAAGGCGGCCGTCATGCCTTCGGCAGGATCGAAGGCTGCATTCACGGCCTCCAATACCTTCACCTCATCGACTTCCTTGGGGAATGGATCATCCGGCACCCTGTTTCCCATGGGCCAGGGCATCCCGGGGTCTTCCGGAGTGAGCGGTGGGATGGCCTTGGGCTGAAAGTACAGCTTGTCCGCACCGATGGGCAGCGTTACACATCCTTGACCTGCGGTATACACGGCGGTGCGGGTTGCGCCGCCGGGAACAGTGACACTCACTGTCCTTTTGATGGTGTCAACCACCGGCTTACCCAGCTTGGCGCGTTCCGCATAGGGCGCGCTGAAATACCCGACGTTTTCTGCGGCGAAATCGGGTTTCAAGCCCGTGATGAAAACGGCCGAGCACATGATCTTGGCAAATCCTGCCGCGTGGTGCTCGAGGGGATTTCCCGGCGGAGCTTCGTAGGGAGTATTCAGTTCAAGTGACTTGGCGCGTGCCAGCATGTGCTCGCGCTGTTCGGCCTCATCAACCCGCTTCGTTGTTTGACACGACAAGGAGATGAACAGCGAAACCAGCATGACGCAGGCCAACCGTATCTTGACTGGCAGATTATAAGATAGCTTTTTCTCGGTGCCATCCGTGACCATCCGTGTCATCCGTGGCAAAACATTGTGAGAGCTCATGCGCCTTCAACTAAAATCATCTGGGTAGTTGACGCTGCCTGTCGTATGGCTTTGGCTGGAGCATACCCGGAGGACGACCACCAGTCTTTCGCTTTCTGTTTGTTCGGGAATTCCAACACAACGATTCGCTTGGGATCCCAGTTGCCTTCCAGGGTTTCCGCTGCTCCCCCGCGCACAATGAATTTCCCTTCAAAGGGAAGCAGTGAACCCGGGGTGAGCTTCTTGTAGTCCTCGTACCGCTGGGGGTCGGTGATCGTTACGTCGACAATGATGTAGGCAGCCATATTCAGATGAAAATGGAAGTTAGCAAAAATGAGTGAAGCGCACGGTAAGGTGCGCTTCAGAGGCCTGCTATTACCCATGCGGGTTAGCGGGTGGTAGACAATTTGGCAATCGTGTTCTTTTCCCACACATAGACGAATCTTCCGTCGTAAGAAAGTTTGGAAACTGAATTTTTGCGGGCATTGTATGTGAGGTATTTGCTCGTTTCCACGTTGTATGCTGCGAAATCGTCGTTCTCCCGCTGGAAGAGCAACGTATTGCCATAAAGACCGGCAAAGTCGCCTGATTTCCAGCGACCGCTGTTGATCAGCTTGCCGTCGATCTTGCTATGGCCGGCTATTCCCTTCTCGCCTACTACAATGACACGGTCGTTGTAGTCAATGATCTTCTGGGCAAGGCCGATGTCATCGTCACCAAGGGCAATTTCTGTATTTTCCTTACCCGTCTTGATGTCGAGGGAATACAACGCTTTCCCACTGCAGACAATGAAGCGATTGTTGTCGATGGGGAAGCCGTTGGTAATGCCTTTCTTGAAACGTTCCGACTCCCACAGCTTCTCACCGTTGGTTGCGTTGAAAGCCTGGACGCCATTGGGCTTCACGTTGCGGTAGTACACCATCCAGCGTTCCGTAATGGTATAGCTCCCGTCGGGGTTCCGTTGTTTTTGAAGGATGTACGCCTGGCATTCGATCATGCCACCGATCTGAAGCATGAGCATTCCGTCGACAAAGTACAGACCGGGCAGCGCCTTGGCGCTTTCAATTTCAGGCGATGTCCACAGGAGTTTGCCCGAGTTGAGGTCATACTTTTTGATGAACTGCTTTTTCTTGTCCTTCATGTCAATGACATAAACATCATTGCCCACGACCACCGGTTCGGCTACTACGCCGTAGCAGCCAAAGCGCTTGGCACCCGCGGGCTTGCCGACAACGTTCAGGTCAGCGTCAAAGGCGGCTGACCACTGCTGGGCGCCGGTGTTGTAGTCGTAAACCTGTATGCCGTTGAGGTGAAGGAATACTTTGCCGGCCACGAGGCGCAGCTTGGCCGTCGATTCCCGGGTTACCACTTTCTTTTCGGCAAGGCCGATGTAGGTCTGATCCCAAACCACATCGCCGTTGGCCATGTTGATTTTTACGATCTGGTTCTTGAATCCGGCGAACAGGGAGCTGAGCAGATCGGGCTTGAAATTGAGCATGACGATGTGATTGTCCCCGCCGACCGTGTAGGCGCCAACTACACCTTTGAACTTCGTGGTAGTCCAGATTTCCTCACCGGTCCTGGCTTTGATCATGGTCAGGGCCGCTTTCGTGGAGACGGCAAAGGCATCCATTTCAGGGATGTATACGACGTTGTCTTCAGTGACATCCTGATACTTGTCCGTCATCCAGAGGAAATTGCCGGTTTGAATGTCTACGCAGGCAATCTTGTCTTTGCCCATCTTGCGGTCGAAGAGGAACATGACATTGGATTCCCACATGGGAATCTGCTCATCTATTTTTCCAAGACCGGGAGCAACATCTTTAAAGCGCTTGGTCCAGATAATGGAACCATCCTTGGACTTGACAAAAGAGATTTCCTTGTCGTTGCTGGCCAGGAGCATTTCTTTCGGGTCGCTTAGGCCAGTGTTTTCAATTTTGTGATCGAGTTTGGTTTCCCAGACCACGTTCATTTCCTCCTGCGCCCAAAGGCGGCCGGCGAACAGGAGGACAAAGCAAAGGGCAGTAAAGAATCGTTTCATAGAGTTGGGTGGTTAGTTACGTTAGGAGTTAGAATTGAAAGGTATATCGGAACTTGAAATTGGTGCTTTTGGGGACCTTGAAGTTGAATTCCAGGGTCCGCACGAAGTCCTTGACCCGGTTTTGCATGGGTACATCCACGGCCGTGTTGCTCACCATGAATACACTCTGCACTTTTCCTTTGTCGAAGAGCGTGATGTCCATGACATACTCGCCGATCAAACCACGCTTAGCGGCCTCTAGTTGCCCGGGTGCTCCGGTCTGGAACATGCTGTCCAATTCCGCTTTGGCACGGGCGACTACTTCATCATAGTTGGAGATCAACGGCTTCTTTTGGGCCAGGCATTCAACGGCTGAACCCGTGGTCAACAGGAGAATGAGGAGGGCGACAGCTTTCATGTTTTATTGAGCAAAGTTCCAAAGTACAAGTTTGGTTCCGTAACCGAGTGCGATGGTTTGCCCGTCCGGGAGGAATTCAAAGCACGCGCGACCCATGACATTGTTCTCCAGCAACCGAAAATCATTCTTGAATCGCTTCAAAATTTGCCCGCTGTCGCGATCGAAGATGAGCAGCGAGTTGGCCACTGTGCGTTGATGTTCAACGGAGGTCACGCCTACGAAGAGGCCATTGGGGCTCTCCTTATAAATGGGTTCAGGCGCATTGGTCGCATACAGGGTACGGCTGACTTCGCCCGACGCGGGATCGACGACCTGCAGATATGCATTGCGCATAGAACCGGCAGCCTGCCTCAGTTTCGTATTTGGAGCATTGAAGAGGAATAGACTTTTACCGTCGGGTGTGAATCGCATGCTAAAAATGATGTCCATGATGTCATTCGCCATCGCTTTCCGTTTGAAGGTGGTGGCATCATAGAATACGGCAACTTCACGGTATTTCATCGCTTCCTTGATGGCTTTCTTGTCGTTGCGGATGGATGGGATTTGTTTCAAATCGTCTTCGGTGGGAGTTTGCGCGACGACCAGTGTGGAACCATCGGCGCTTATTCCAAAAGAATTGGAAATGTTTGGAGGGCTGAAACGCTTTTGTGCGTTGCCGGTGGCGATATCCCAAAATACGATTTCACTTCCCTGCAGCGTGACCAGCGATTGGCTATTGGGTGTGAAGGAGGCAGCATGGGCTTCTTCTTTTCGAAGTACAATCTTGCCAGCCTCAACGTCAACTACGGCGGCCAGGGAAGGGCGATCTTTGTTGAGGGCCCAATCCGTGAAGTATTGTTCAAGCAGGAGCAGGTACCGGCCGTCGGGAGAAAATGTCATGTAAGGGCCGTGCGGGAAGCCATCAAAAGAAAATTTCCGGGTGATTTGCTGGGTGGCAATATCCCAGAACAAGACATTGCCCTGGGCAGTGGCAATGGCCAGGGTCTTACCGTCTGGAGCGAGGTCAATGGAACAGAGATAATAGGGATTATCGCCCAGGGTAATCTCTTTATAGTTCTGTTGCTGGGCAATTGCCAATGAAGGGGCAATCATCAGCAGAAGACAAAGCCAACGCACAAGGGGTAAGGTTAGAGAATAAAACTAATGAGTGCCCCGGTTTTAGTCAAGGCAAGAGGAAGACATTTTTGTCCGCAAATAGGGGAACAACAATCCGACTCAGGTATTCAGCCAACGCATGAAGCGACCCCAGAGTGTTTTAGGTTCTTCAGTATGCACCGGAGTGAACCCCTCCTCCTGCTCGCGGACAATGCGCGCGGGTTTTGTTGGCGCCTGTGGTTTGAGGCGTTTCTGGTAATAGGCGGCCTTACGTTCCTTCTCACGGGCGCGCTCTTCTTCCAGGCGGCGCTGTTTCTCCTTCTCCTCACGTTCACGGGCTAGGGCGACCGGGTTCTTATGCTCTCTGGACGGGGCGTTGCGCCGGGGATTACGCGAGGTTATCGGAGCCCGCTTTTCCTGAAAATCCCTTTTTTCGATCTCTTCTTCCTTCTTTTCTTCGGGCTTAGGTTCCGGCTTCTTTTTCTCCGGGAGTTCGATCTTTCCCACCACGCGCAGACCGGGCAACTCTACTTTTGGGGCTTTAATCAACTCCGGTGTTGTGGCCTCTTCGGCAGGCGTTTCAGGAGCAGGGTTATTTTCAGTGGCTTCGGGAGTGTCGACCGACAGGATCACCTGTTGACGAATGGTTTCGTTGCCGGGAGCAAATTCGGCAAGAACAAGATCTACATAGGCATCATCGATTCGGGCGTTGTTGTGACTATCAATAGCGATGTCACGGGAACCCAGGAAGGATACAATCTTGTCCGGGCTGATGGAAAGTTGACGGGCTAGTTGTCCGAGGCGCATAATTGGGCAAGGCAATCTCGAGCCGACAAATATAGCAAAGTGCTGTTGTCAGGCGTCGGGTCGTTGCCGCCACTTCTTCTTTTCGCCATGTGCTTTCTTCGATTGAAGGCGCATCTTCTGCGATGTCGCGGTGGCCCTTGTGGGTTTCCGGGACTTCCGCCTACGGAGGGCGCTGACCAGGAGATCGTCCAGCTTCCTGAGTACCCCATCCCGGTTTGCAGCCTGTGAACGGCTTTCCTGGGCCGTAAGAATCAACTCGCCCTCGGAAGTCAGGCGACGGAAGAGCTTTATCAACAAGAGTTCCTTCTCTTCCGGCGCCAGCACTTTGGATCGTGCGATATTCCATCGCAGCGTCACTTTCGTCTCCACCTTGTTCACATTTTGCCCGCCGGGCCCGGCTGAACGCGATGTTGAAAGGGTGAGCTCCGGCAAAAGTTGAATTGAACCAACCATTTTTCTGTTCGGGAACACAAAGGTAAGTACTTCGCGTGCTTTGATACCTCGGTACTTCCGCATCTTCCGCACTACCTTTGCCGGATGCCACTCCTTATTTCAAGCCTTAACTCCGGAAGCAACGGCAATAGCTACTACATCGGCAATGAGCAGGAAGGCGTACTGATCGATGCGGGTATCTCGGCCAGAGAAACCGAACGCCGGATGAAGCGGCAGGAGTTGACGATGAGAAAGGTGAAAGCCATTTTCATCACGCATGAACACAGCGATCACATCGGCGGACTTTACAAGTTAGCCAGGCGATATCAGGTTCCGGTATACATGACCAGCGAGACGCGCAAAGAAAGCCGCATCGAATCCGGTCGAATACAAATCAGAGATTTTGTCCCTCACGAGCCTATCCGCGTGGGGGAGTTGTCGGTCACACCGTTTCCGACCATGCACGATGCCCGGGATCCCCATGGGTTCCTGGTCACACACCATGAAGTCTCTGTGGGGGTGTTTACCGACCTGGGTACGATCACGCCCGCCGTGACCCGGTATTTCAGGCAATGCTACGCCGCTTTCCTGGAGGCTAACTATGACGAGGAGATGCTAAAGACCGGGGGTTATCCTCCCGAGTTGCAGGATCGCATTCGCGGCGACAGGGGACACCTGAGCAACCTGCAGGCGTTGGAATGCTTCCTTTCGCACCGGCCGTCCTTTATGACCCACCTGTTTCTGTCACACTTGTCGGAAAACAACAATAGGCCGGAGATCGTGCAGGAGTTGTTCAATCGAGTGGCAGGAACCACAGAGATACGCATCGCATCACGTCACCGCGAGAGCGGCGTATATGTGATTGGTGGGCCAACCCCGGGCAAGCTCACCTCGTTGCAAGAGGCCTCACAACTTTCACTGTTCTAACCGCGGCATTTTTTGTACTTTCAATTCTTTGTTAAACCAACTTCCATGAAGCACAATCAAGTAATCGGTCTTTTGTTTCTTTCAACCGTTGTTTCGCTCAATGCCTGGGGACAGGCGAAAAATGATACGATTCCAAAAGGAGAGGTTTCCACCACCAGCCATACGGTGAAGATTGATGGGAAGATCATCGCCTACAAGGCTATGGCGGGCACCATCCTGTTGCGCAACAGCGATGACGAGCCTATCGCGTTGCATGGATTCACAGCTTATATCAAAGAAGGAACTACCGATTATAAGACCCGTCCGATCACGTTTGTGTTTAATGGCGGCCCGGGCTCATCCTCGATCTGGTTGCACATGGGCGTAATTGGCCCCCGTCGTGTGGTCGTAAATGATCCTGGTTTTACGCCCGCGGCACCCTATACGCTGGAAGAGAATGGTTCTTCCCTCATCGACGTGACCGATATCGTAATGATGGACCCGGTGGGAACCGGCCTCAGCCGCGCCGTGGGCAAATCCAAAAACAAGGACTTCTGGGGCGTCGATCAGGATATCCGCGCCATCAGCCAATTCATAAAACAATTTGTTACGGAAAACGATCGGTGGAATTCGCCCAAGTATTTGCTGGGTGAGAGTTACGGCACCTTCCGCAATGCGGGAGTGGTAAACTACCTCCAGGAGAATATCGGTATGGCCATGAACGGGGTCATTATGGTCTCAGCCGTATTTGACTTGCGGCAGCTGGTGTTTGCCCAAGGAGACGATATCTCTTACGTAATGAACCTGCCCACCTATTCTGCCACGGCCTGGTATCACAACAAAGTTCCAAACAAGCCGGCAAGCCTGGAGGCGTACCTCAATGAAGCCCGTCAATTTGCAAAAACGGAATATACCCAGGCGCTTATGGAAGGCGACCAACTTACCGGAACAGCGAGGGAGAAGGCCATTGATCGACTCGCCTATTTTACCGGCCTGAGCAAGAGCTACCTGGACAAGACGAACCTGCGTGTGGCGGAACCGGAGTTTACCGAAGAACTCCTTCGCACCGAGCGTAAGACTGTGGGACGTCTGGACTCCCGATTTACGGGCATCAGTCAGGATCAGCTGAATCAATACTCACAATACGATCCACAGAGCGCGGCGATCAGTCCGGGATACACAGCATTATTTATGGACTACTACTATAACACGCTCAAAGTGAACAAAGCGCACAGCTATCATGTCTCTGCCTATAGCCGGCAGGGATTTGACTGGGATTGGAAGCACGCCAAGAATGGTGGAGGTTTCCCGACACCTCCCAACACGGCAGTAGATCTCGCGGAGGCCATGTCACGCAACCCGCACCTGAAAGTGATGATCCTCAACGGACTCTATGATCTGGCCACCCCGTTTTACGGTGTTGAATACACCATTGATCACATGGAGTTGGAGAAAGAAATCAAGTCGAACATCATTATGAAATACTATGAGGCGGGTTATATGATGTACACCCATCGCCCTTCACTGGAACAATTCAAGCGCGAGACGGCAGACTTCATTGGAAAGACGAGCAAGAAGTAGTTTGACAAGGATTTTCACCCTGGGATTGTGCGCAAGATCACAATCCTCGTCCGCCCGTCAATAGGCCGTATGCTCTGGGAAACACTCCCCTCAACAGGGAGCCCAGGGCCACTGCGCATGCAATCACGACCAAAGGCAGGGCTACAAAGGCTGCCATCCTCGCCCATTCGTGTGGATGGAAGAAGTTGGTTGCCGGTGTAATGAAGTAAGCAACAAATGGTGCGTGAAGAGCGTAAATCATAAAAGAGAAGGCACTGATCCAAACAAACCAAGGTCTTGCCATACACCACCTAACCAACGCGTCACCCCCAAACCAGGCGGCTATTAATCCGCTGAGCACTACTCCTTTATGAAGGAACGTGATGACGGGATAGACCGCATTGCCCATGAGACTTTGTCCACGGTATGCAAGCCAGGTTTTGGTGACAGCCATGAGAAGGAAGGCAATGAACCAAGCGGATGGGTTCATCCAGCCCTTTGGCTGTTCGATAGAGAAGTTGGTCTTCTGAATCCAAACGCCAAGAGAGAAGAACAATAACCCTTCGCCTTCAAAGAGAACAAAGCCCATGGTCCCCATCCACATAAGCGTGGCAATGGTGAAGAACACGGGTCTGGAGATCTTGCCCAGCACGGCTTTTCTGATCCAGGGATAGGCGATATTATAAATCAGTAGTACCCGTATGAACCAAAGTTGATAGGATACAGGAAAGAATATCCATCGGGCGAGCACCTCATACCAATGGTAGTCGTGAATCAAGGCGCGGGTGTCGTCAATTTGGACCACGGAAGATTCCGCAATGATTTCGCGCGTTACCGGAGCCATCTCAAGCGCGTAGGTGACAGCCAGTCCGAGACCGCTCCAAATAACATAAGGCAGGCCCAGGGTTCGAAGCCTCTTTTTCACGCGCTCACCATGTGGTTGATCATCGTGGAGTGCGAACAGGTACCCGGAAATGATGAACAACATGGGAATGCGAAACCGGAAAAGTCCGTTAGCCAACAAGTATTCGACGAACGAAGTGGGTGTCAGGTTGTCAAAAGGTGTGGTCCAGGGTTGCAAATAGCGAGGCTCTATGTTGTAGCCATGCACAAACACGAGCAGGAACATGGACATGAACGACCAGAACCGGAATTTCTGGCTTAGGAAAGGAGATACGGAAAGGCTCACGGTGAGTAGGGAACGGGCATGACAAGGTAGAGGTTACGCTCCGATTGAACATGACCATTGCTTACTTTTGGCCATGGAGAAAATCATAGCAGAAAAAGCCCCGAAAGCCATTGGGCCCTATTCGCATGCCTGGCGCTCAGGCAACCTGATCTTCTGTTCCGGCCAAACGCCACTTAACCCTGAATCGATGCTGATCGAGGGGCCAACCGTGAGTGAACAGACGACACTTGTTCTCAACAACCTGGAGACCGTGTTGAAGGCTGCTGGGTGCAACCGGAAGAGCATCATCAAGACATCGGTGTTTCTGAAGAACTTTGCCGACTTTGAAAAAATGAACAAAGCGTATGAGGCATTCTTCGGTGAACACAAGCCTTCGAGAACCACCGTGGAAGTAAGCCGATTGCCAAAGGATGCTTTGGTTGAGATTGAGTGTGTAGCAGAGGTTGGGGGATAAAGCCAGACCCATACACGCCTCATTCCACAGGATAACTGCCTCCAATCGGACCTATCCGGTGTTAACTGGTTAGGAGCTTCCCTACGATACCTCGCGGTACTTTCGTATTTTCATGCATGCGACTGTGTGGATTACTGTTCATTCTGCTTCTGGCCTGTTTCGACGGATTTGCTCAGAAAGACAATCGCCCCAATATCCTCCTCATCGTTGCCGATGATCTTGGGTATGCGGACCTGGGATGCTATGGCGGAGACATACGTACACCGGTGATCGACAGGCTTGCCGCCGAAGGTCGACTCTTCACCCAATTCCACACCGCACCTTCCTGCGCCCCAACACGGGCGATGCTGCTCACTGGAAATAATAACCATGTGGCGGGTATGGGCCGGCAGGGCGGAGCCGCCAATGCTTGGGAAATGAGTCAACCGGGTTACGAAGGGTACTTGTCAGATCGAGTTGTTCCCTTCCCCCAACTTCTTCGCGAAGCAGGGTACCATACCTACACGGCAGGGAAATGGCACCTTGGGAAAAGGCCTGAGCATGCCCCTGCGGCAAAAGGTTTTGAGCGGAGCTTCAGTTTGCTCCAGGGGGGAAGTAATCACTACAACAACGTTGGCCTTGCCCTTAACGACAGTGTTTCACTCTACACAGCCGACGGAAAACCAGCATCTTATCCCACGGGTCGCTACTCGACGGAGTTTTATACTGATAAGCTGATGGAGTTTATTCGCAACGGCAAGGACGGGAGGCCCTTCTTTGCTTTTGCAGCATACACATCTCCGCACTGGCCACTCCAGGCACCGGCCGCCAATGACAGGTACCGAGGTCGCTACGATATGGGATATGACAGCTTGCGTTCCCTGCGCTTTGAAAGCCTAAAGCGCGCAGGAATTATTTCGAAGGCTCAACGCCTACCGCCCAGGCTCGCCTCGATCAAGCCCTGGCTTTCGCTTACGGCAGAAGAAAGAAGAGTTGAATCGCGTAAAATGGAATTATACGCGGCAATGGTGGATAACCTGGATGAGCAGGTCGGCCGACTTATTGAGTTCCTCAAGAGGGAAGGACTTTATGAAAACACCTTGATCGTATTCATGTCGGACAATGGAGCCGCAGCGGAAGACTTCTATGTACAAAGACCATATGCCGACTTCATAGCACCGCGATATGATAACCGGTACGAGAATATGGGAACCTCAAGCTCATTTGTGTCCTATGGGCCGCCTTGGGCCAAGGCAGGTGCGGCGCCGTTCAGTTACTACAAAGGTTGGGGTACCGAAGGCGGGACGGTGGCGCCGCTAATCATTTCCGGTGCCAAGCTCGGTATTCAGCACCGCCTGGACCGCGCATACATTTCAGTCATGGACCTGGCACCGACATTTCTGGAAATTGCCGGGGCAACGTATCCTCAAAAAGTCGGCTCAGCACCGGTACGTCCCATGTTAGGCGAATCGATGCTCACCTTCCTGCAAGGAAAGTCGATGGCAGTTCACGACTCGACGTACACAGCAGGTCTGTGGTCCGGGGGAAACATGAGCTTTCGTCGGGGTCGCTGGAAACTGGTGAATACCGAGCGTCCTTATCGCGAAGACCATCTTCAGCTGTTCGATGTGGAAAATGACCCGGGTGAAGCGAGGGACCTTTCGAAGGTTCTGCCAGCGATCTACGATGCCATGTTTGAAGCTTGGCGCCGCTATCTCCGCGATCATGACATACGGATTGAAGCGCAGGAAAATTGATGAAAGAGTTTTGTAACTTCATTTATAACATAACCAAACCCAAACCCTATGGATACCAAAAAATTCTTGATGGGGACTGTTGCGGGAGGGATTTCTTATTTCTTACTCGGTTGGCTCGTGTATGGTATGGCCCTGGAAAGCACCATGGCCGCCTACAGTAACACAGCCTGCATGCGACCTATGGAAGACATGGTCATGTGGTCGATGATTGTCGGGAATCTGGGCTACGGCGCCGTACTGACCTACGTGTTCCTTAAGGCGGGAGACGTAAGCTCCTTTCTTTCCGGCGCGCAGACTGGCGCTGTTGTCGCTTTTCTTATGGGCTTCAGCATTGACCTGATGATGTACGCGACATCAACGTTAATGACCAGCACAACAGGGATTGCGATTGATGTGATTGCGTCAACTGTCATGGGTGGAGTTGTTGGAGGCATCATTGGTGTTGTGCTCGGCATGGGGAGCAAACCCGCGACGACTGCCTAGCGATGAAAAACGGCGGATGCAACAATGAGTCCGTTTCGTACCTCGAGCATTTCGCCAACATAGAGGTCGTCTTCACCCTTCACGTGTCGGACATACTCCATAAACACCCGGTCTTCATGAGGGGTTAATCGTATAACCTCATAGTGCAACGAAGGCAGTTGATCGAAGGCGCTCTGCCACCATTGGCGGAGCGCCTTTTTTCCTTGTATGCGGCCGCCGGTTTCCGGTTCGCGAACCATCAATTTTGGGCTGTAGTGTTCAGCCTGCTCATCATAGAGTGCCAGCAACCTGTTGATGTCTTTCTTGTTGAAAGCGTCAAACCAGGCGCGCGCAATGGTGTTCAGATCCTCCGCGTTCATTGCAGCAAAATATAGGCGCCCGCCAACATGAGCGGCACCGCCCGGAGAATGGCCGGCGTTAGGCGCTGAATGGATTGAATCCCCTGCATGTTTCCAAATCCCCAGATGACGAAAGCGACCAGCGCGGTTAAGGTCTGGATGATGAGTAATTGTTTATAGCCTGGTCTCTCGGGATCAGCATGAAAAAGAGCAAGCCCCGAAGCCCCAACGGCGCTGCTGATCCACAAGACCTTGGGGAGTATGGTCATATTCAGCAGGTCCATAAATTGCATTTTGGTGCCCGCTGATGGTACAGGCTGAGGACGGAATGCGGTGAGAAAATAGATTCCCGCGAGAACAGCGAGTCCCATAACAATGACAGTGACCGATGAGGTGAGGCCAAGGTAATGCGCCGCAACCGCGACGATCACGGCGGCAAGGACGATGGCTTCCAGCCGTTCAAGTTGCTTGTAAAGGCCTTGTGAAAAGGGGGTGGGTTCGGTCATGGTCGCGGGTTTGTTTCCTCAATATACCCGAATTCCATATGGTCCTTTTCCGATCCCTGACAAAAATCATTTCCGGATAAGAGGCCTACCAGCACTTTTGCCGTTTACTTCGAGAACTATGTTGGACCCGGAATCCATAGGACATGATGAGCTGAGGCAGGTGCTGGTGCGCTACAACGTCAGCCACGCTCATGAGTTGATGTATTCCTTTGAGGAACTGACGCGCCTGGGCATCAATTCCGATTTTGTCTTTGTCCTCCTTGAGGTATTTGAAGATCAGAGGACTTTTGATTTGCACGCCTTTGACGCATTCCGGCTGGAAGTGATTGTCGATTATATCCGGAAGACGCACCGGTACTACCTCGACCGCAAATTGCTGGAGATCGAGCAGAGTATTCATCTCTTGTTGAAGGCCTATCCGGAGGCGCATCCGCTGCTCGTGATCCTGAGTGATTTTTATTCTTCTTACAAACTTCACCTCACCAAACACATTGAGGTCGAGGATACGCAATTGCTTCCGTATATCCTTCATCTTGAGAAAGTGGATGATGGGAAGGCATCATTCCAGGCTTATCCGCATAGCTATTCGCTTAACCGCTTTCTCGTTCACCATCAGGACACGGAAAAGGAGTTGTCGGATGTACGGGAGGCAATGCTACATTATTCGCCACCGCCGACCAACGAGACCCTCTATCGCATCCTGATCTCTCAGCTGGAAGTACTGGAGAAGGACCTTGCTGTGCACGCGCTGATCGAAGAGGATGTTCTCCTTCCGCGCGCCATGGCTATGGAACGGAAGTGGGGTCGGTGAACAAGGTCAGTTGGCCGAACAGTAATACGAATTGCGGATCGCCTGAAATGAGAGAAGCCGGGTTGGATTAATCCATTGATCGGTAAGATCACGCCAATGGCGATTTCGATTTTCAATCTCCTTGAAGCGCCATCCTTTAATGTCGTGTTGTAGCGCCTCCAGGTAGGCGGCAGCCCCATCCAGGTTTTTGAACTTCCGGTGATGAACCAGCTGTGTGCAGGTTGTCAAAAAGGAAAGCTGTTCCTGAAGGGGGAAATCCGCCTCAAAGATGGCGTCCGTAAATCCGCCGGTAATGCCGAGAAAGAACAGGTTCCTTGCCGGATTGCAAAGCACGTAAACGATGTAGTGCATGCCCCAAAAATAAGATGGACAACCCGTGGTTGTCCATCCTGAAATCCTGATTAAAAAAATCAGGTTTTCCGTCAACTGTTACATATCGGCCGGCTTGCGCTGGAGGGTGATCACCTCAATGCCCTTTTCCTTAGCCATCTGGTTGATCCGGTCAACGTTTTGGTTGATCGTAGTTTTGAGCTTACCCAACTCCTCGTCAATCTGTCGGGTGAGCATTTGACGTACTTGCTCCCCCTGGCGGGTAGGCGGGAAATCACCCGCGCCCTGTTCCACCATCAGGTGAGCAAGCTGATTGTTCATTTTGATACCATAGTTGAGGGGATCCTGCACACTGCGGTTTCGCGTTTCGTGAATATTGTTTTCATGAACAAGTAGGGCATCTTCAAACTTCTTGACAGCGTCAGCAAGTTCCTTGTATTGGGGATCGGATGCGATGCGGGTTTTCAGTGCGCCAAGATCATCCTTGATCTTGCGAATGTCGATGACGCCCTGGTTTGCCTCGCTCACCTTATCACGGACCTTGACCAAAAAGTCAAACTGCAACTGAAATTCCTCCTGAGTGGTTTGCACCCGCGGATCTTTCAGAATCTCAAATTCCTGCTCGAGGGTTTGTGTGCCTGCGGTGAGGCGAACCTTGTATTTGCCAGGCACGGCACGCGGTCCGAGATTCGGTGACCCATAATAGACCATACCGGGGAACGTCTTGTACCCGGGATGACGCATGTTCCAGACAAACCGGTTGCCGCCTGCTTTCACCGGAAGCATATCCGTTCGTGACTTGTTGGAATAGGCTTTGATCGTCCGCCCATCGGCCTCCAGGAATTCAAGTTTGATTTCGTCTTTGGGATTGATCTGCTTCACGAAGAAGTGAACCATCACGCCACCGGGATGATTTTCGCCTTCAAGTCGCCTGTCAACACCGCCGAAGCCGCCGCCCCCGGGCATCCGATAGGTCGGCATGGGCTTGAATAGCGCAAGTTCCTTTGACGCCAACTCGGCGTCCAGTTGGTGCAAAGGCGTAAGATCATCGATCATCCAGAAGCTGCGACCGTGGGTGGCCGCAATCAAATTGTCATTCTTGATGGCGAGGTCATGAATGGGGACCGGGGGCAGATTGAGTTGGAACCGGCTCCAGCTGGCGCCATCGTCGAATGAGATCCACATTCCTTTTTCAGTGCCCGCATAAAGCAATCCCTTCCTTTTCGGGTCAGCACGAACCACCCGGACAAATTCTTCCTTCGGAATTCCGTTGGTGATCAACGTCCAGCTCTTTCCATAGTCCACTGTCTTGTAGATATAGGGTGTGTAGTCGCTGAATTTGTAGGAACTCGCCACAACATATGCGCCACCAACCACGAAAGGATTTACATCGATGCTGTTCATCATGTTGTACTTGGGCGAAGTGGGTGGGGTCACATTCTTCCAATTCTTGCCGCCGTCGGTGGTTACATGAAGGAGGCCGTCATCCGAGCCTGTCCAGATCTCGTCCTTCGTGTACGGTGATTCGGTAATCACAAAAATGTTCGCGTAGTATTCGGCGCCGGTATTGTCCTGCGTTATCGGGCCTCCCGATGATTTCAGTGTTTCAGGTTCGCCCCGGGTCAGGTCGGGAGAGATCTCTTCCCAACTGGCACCGCCGTTGGTCGTTGCATGTAAGTGGTTGGAGCCTGCATAAAGTTTCTTGGGGTCGTGATGACTGAAGCAGAGCGGATAATTCCAGTTGAAGCGATATTTCATTACTTCAACGCCGGAGCCAGCCGGCAGGAATGGCCATACGTTGGTGCTGCGCTCCTGACCGTTGTCCAGGTTCTGCATGCTCATGTAGCCCTTGTAGTCACTGCCGTAAATGATATTGTTGTTGAGTGGATCGGGCGCTAAGTGGGCGCTCTCTCCAATAGACAACGCATCCCAATCATGCTCTGTGATGCTGTTGCCGTCAACGCGGTGCGGAATGCGGACGCTGGTATTGTCCTGCTGCGCGCCGAGAATCCGGTAAGGAAAGGAGTTGTCCGTAGTGACGCGATAGAATTGAGCGGTAGGTTGGTTGTGGTAGGTTGTCCAGTTATCACCGCCGTCGTTTGATACCTGGGCGCCACCGTCATCCGCAATGATCATGCGTTGATTGTTATCCGGATCAATCCATAGATCGTGATGGTCGCCGTGCGGAGCGTTTTTCAATTCGAAGGTCTTCCCGCCGTCTTTGGAAACGCCGTAACTCACGTTCATGACCCACACTTTGTCCTCGTTCTGTGAATCAGCATAAATCCGGCAGTAGTACCAGGCCCGCTGAAGCAGGGCACGGTCCTGGTTAAGGCGCGTCCAGGTGGCGCCGGCATCTTCTGACCGGTAAACTCCCGGTGCTTCTGAGTTTTCGATAATTGCCCAAACACGGTTGGAGTTGACCGGGGACACGGTTACCCCGATAATGCCGTTGATGCCGCCGGGCATGCCAGGTTTATCGGAGAGATTCTCCCACGTCTCACCGCTGTCGGAGCTCTTCCACAGTTTGGAATCCGGGCCACCGCTGTCCATTCGCCATCCGTTGCGCCGCATGTTCCAGGTAGCTGCGTACAGTATCCGCGGATTGCTTGGATCCATCATCAGGTCACCTGCGCCGGCCTTGTCATTTACGTACAGCACTTTACGCCACGTTGTTCCACCATCGGTACTCTTGAATACACCACGGGTTTCGTTAGGCTTCCACAGGTTGCCCATGGCAGCTACATAGACGATATCAGGATTCTTCGGATGAATCCGGATGCGTGAAATGTGGCGAGAATCCGGCAAGCCGATGTGCTTCCAGGTCTTTCCGGCATCGGTCGACTTCCAGACACCCCATCCGCTCGACACGTTGTTGCGGAGCCCTTGCTCGCCCTCGCCCACGTAGATTACATTAGGATCGCTTTCGGCTACGGCTACGGCGCCCACGGTTCCCCCGAAGTATTTGTCGGTGATGTTGAACCAGGTCTGGCCAGCGTCATTCGATTGCCATACTCCGCCACCGACGGCACCAAAGTAATAGCGATTGTTGTTTCCCCTGACCCCGGTGACCGTAGTGGATCGGCCGCCGCGGAATGGCCCCAACTCGCGCCAGCGCATGCCAGCGTAGAGGGATTGATCATACGATTTTGTTGCCAACGCCGGTGCGGCGGATTTCTTTTGCGCCTGGGCTGGCAACAGGCCAACCAGTGCCAACGTAAGGAGGAGGTTACGCAAACTCATATTGAACCTTAAATCAATTGTTGATAACGACATCTTTCTTTTCCGGCATCAGCGCGGGCATGTTCTTCTCGCGAAACACACGGTTGTACTCGGCGATGTCTTTCTCGATGAGCTGGTTCATCTGCAACTTGTACTTTCCCCATTCAGATTGAACATCCCTGGCGCGGTCCTGAACACCTTTCGTGAGCCGCGGGTCATGTTGATCGGCAACTCCGCGCAGTTGCAGGAATTCTGAATTCAGTTTGTTGGGGAAGTTGATTACGTCCTGGAAATTTTTCGAGCGTGGTTCAATCAGGTTCGACTCCCACTTATCGATCTTCTTCGCAAGGTCCTTGCCCATGTTCACAAAATCCTTCGCCTCGGGCACACTTTTAAGCGACTCATTGTAGGTATCAATCTGTTTCTTCACCTGACGGAGACTGTTGACCGAACGGTGAAGTTCCTCAAACTGCTCCCCGGCGTGCTTCATAAACTCCTGCTGCGCGGCCCATTCTGCGGCCGTTGCCGTGACGTGAGGATCCGAAATCAAGTCAAACTCGGTTTCGGATTGCTGGCCCTTGTAGGTAAGACGGGCCTTATATTTTCCGGGCGCCACGCGATAGCCACGGTAGTCTCCATAAACATAAATGCCGGGCACGCCGATCAATCCTTCCGTTCGGAAGTCCCAGGCAAACCGGTTGATTCCTGCTTCCGCGGGAATGGTTTCGGGAGCGGGGGGACCGCCGGGATAGGGCTTGAAGCTCTCATCTTTCTTGTTAGTGTACTTGCGAATTACTTTGCCGGCAAGATCCATGACCTCAAGCGTCACTTTATTGGTGTCGGCTTTTTCATTGAGGTAATAGTCGAAGGCCACGCCATTGAGAGGATTGCGGCCCAACCCGGGTATATCGCCGAAGTACTCCGGAATGGTAACCGAGGATAAGCGATAAGTGGGTTTCGGAGTAAAGAGCTTGGCGGTGACAACCCCAAACTGTCCTTTGCTTTGCTGGATGGCACTCAGGTCATCGAGTATCCAGAAGGACCGGCCCGCGGTCGAGGCCACGAGGTCGTTGTCTTTGATCACCAAATCCGTCACCGGAACAACCGGCAGGTTAAGTTGGAACTTAGTAAAGCTATTACCGCCATTGGTGGAGATGTAGAAGCCCCTTTCGGAACCTGCGTACAGAAGGTCCTTCACCACCTTGTCTTCGCGGATCACTTTGATAAAATCGTCAGTCTCCACACCGGAGCCGATCTTGGTCCACGTCTTGCCATAGTCCGTTGATTTCATCGTCATGTTGCTGTAATCATTGAACTTATAGCGGGATGCGGAGATATACACGGTGCCGTTGTCGTGCGGAGAAACTTCAATGGAATGAATCATACACTCCGGAAGATCTTTGGGAGTGATGTTGTTCCAGGTCTTTCCGCCGTCGCGGGTAATGTGTACAAGACCGCAATCACTGCCGGTATAGATGACCCCCGGTTCCTTGGGTGACTCCGTGACATAGTAAATGGTATTGTAGTTTTCTCCGCCAGCGCCTTCGTTGGTGATCGGACCACCGCTCACATCCTGCTTGGTGGTGTCATTTCGCGTAAGATCAGGGCTGATCACCGACCAACTCAAGCCGCCGTCCGAGGTCTTGAACAGGACGTTCCCCCCGTGATACATGACCTTCGCGTTATGGGGCGAATTGATGAGTGGAGCATTCCAATTGAAGCGGTACTTCATTTTCTTCGGAGCCCAGGCCAGATTGATGGAAGGGTATTCCTGGATATCCTTGGTTTCGCCGGTGCGTGTGTCGAGCACATCAATTTGTCCCTGGTAGCATCCGCCATACAACAATTCCGGATTGTTAAAGTCGTTGAAAGCCACCCAGGCACTCTCGCAACCCGGACCGTTGATCCAGTCTTTGTCGGTAATGCCAAAGCTCCCGTTCCGGCTTGGCGTGGCTACGGATGAGTTGTCCTGTTGCCCGCCGTACACCCAATAGGGAAACTGGTTGTCGACATTAACCCGGTAGAATTGTGCGGTAGCCTGCGTATTCAACGGTGACCAGGTGCGGCCGGCATTGTAGGTGATTTCTCCGCCGCCGTCGTCTGCCAACGCGAGGGTCTGATTGTTCTTCGCGCTGATCCACAGATCGTGGGTGTCGCCGTGACCCACCCGGATGGTGCTGAACGTGCGGCCGCCATCGATGGAACGGGTCATGGGTGCGTTGAGCACATACACGATGTCAGCATTTACCGGATCGGCAAAAACTTCCATGTAATACCAGGAGCGCGAGGTGATGTTCTGATCGCTGCTCAGTAAATTCCATTTCTTTCCTCCGTCGTCGGAACGATAGAGTCCGGCTTTGGATTTCTCGGCCTCCACAATGGCGAAGACACGGTTGGGGTTCGCGCGTGACACGCTGATACCCATCTTGCCCATTTCTTTCGGAAGGCCCTCGTTGATCTTGGTCCAGGTTTCGCCTGCATCAGTGGATTTCCAGAGTGAACAGCCAGCACCACCACTCTCCACCTTCCACGGGTAGCGGCGATGTTGCCAGGTCGCTGCGTAGAGAATGCGCGGATTCGTCATATCCATGCTGAGCGAGGAGGCCCCGGTGTTGTCATCCACAAACAGGGTTTTCTTCCAGGTGGTCCCCCCATCGGTAGACTTATAAATGCCGCGGTCAGGGCTGGGTCCGTGCACAGGACCTTGCGCGGCGACATAGACCACGTCGGGGTTATTCGGGTGGATGATCACATCGGAAATGTGTCGCGTCTTGGCAAGGCCGACGTTTTTCCATGTCTTGCCTCCGTCCGTGCTCTTATAGACGCCATCGCCGTAGGAGGTCATCACGCCACGAACGGCGTGTTCACCCGTACCTACATAAATTACGTTGGGGTCGGTTTCACACACGGCGATATCGCCGATAGAGCCAACCGTGAAAAAGCCATCGGAAATATTTTTCCATGTGGCGCCGCCGTCGTCGGTCTTGGCAACACCGCCACCGGTATAGCCCACATAGTAAACCATCGGATTGACGGGATCGCCGGCAATTGCATTGGCCCGTCCCCCACGGAAAGGCCCGATGTTGCGCCATTTGAGGCCCTTGAAGGCATCGGTCTTAAAGGTCGGGGAAGCAGCGGGTTCTGTTTTTGCTTTTGACTTTTGAGCCAGAACTGGAGAAACCAAAAGAGCGCAGCAGAGCGCGAGGAGGAGATTACGCATAGACGTTTGGGTTAGGACAGGTAATATCCGAAATCCCGGGAATAGAAGGGAGGGAAGTTATAGGAATGGTCAGGCCTGATCAGGCTCAAATAGTTCCAGCCATACGCGGGTCAGGGCTACAATAGTTCAGACTTTTTTCACGAATTTGAAATCGGTTGATCCCAATACAGCCCCATTCATGATGAAGAAATCCCTCTCCAAACGTACGCTGGCTGTGCAAGCCGGGACCCAGGAAGACCGGTTGTATGGCGGCCGGGTTAGCCCGATTTACACAGCCTCTGCGTATGATTATGAACAGGAAGTTCGCTATCCGCGCTACTTCAACACACCCAACCAGGCGGCGGTTGCAAAGAAAATGGCAGCCCTCGAGAATGGTGAGGACAGCTTGGTATTCAGCACGGGGATGGCCGCCATCATGACTTCCTTATTTGCGCTCGTGAAGGAGGGTGATCACGTGGTGTTGCAGGAAGATCTCTATGGAGGAACACATCATGCCGTGGTCAATGAATTTCATCGATTTGGAATTCTTCACACCCTGGTAGACGCCTCGGATCCAGATAACTTTAAAAGCGCAATCACGAAGAAAACGAAGGCGATCTACATTGAAACACCTTCCAACCCGCTGCTGAAGATTACCGACATCGCGGCGGTTGCTGCCATCGCCCGCAAACACAAGCTGGTGAGCCTGATTGACAACACGTTCGCATCACCTGTCAATCAGAATCCCCTTGATTTGGGAATAGACATCGTGCTTCACAGTGGCACCAAATACATCGGCGGACACAGCGACTTGATGTGCGGTATTGCCGTATCCAACAAGAAATACATTGCTCAAATTAAAGGCAGCGGCATGCATTTCGGAGGATCGCTGGATTCTCAAACCTGTGCGCTCGTGGAGCGAAGCCTGAAAACAATTGTGTTGCGTGTGCAACAACAAAATGAAAATGCCATGGATCTGGCAAACTTCCTGGACGGCGAACCAGGTATTGAACGGGTGTATTACCCCGGCCTGAAATCCCATCCCAATCATGGAGTGGCAAAGAAGCAAATGACCGGAGGTTTTGGGGGCATGGTTTCCTTTGAGGTCAAGAAGAACCCGGACCGGTTTCTCAGCCGCCTGAAGCTGATCCATCGTGCAGTGAGTTTAGGCGGGGTGGAATCTACGATCTGTTCCTCGGTGCGTACCTCGCATGCCAAGCTCACCCCGGCCGAACGGAAGAAAGCGGGTATCTCCGACAGCCTGCTTCGATTTTCAGTGGGCATCGAGGATGTGAACGATCTCATCGGCGATATTCAACAAGCCTTGTAATTCATGATTGTCCGAGAAGCCCGAACGTCCGACATCCCTTCCCTGTTGGACTTTCAACTCAAGATGGCGTTGGAAACGGAGAATGTTCAACTCGAAATTCAGCCACTCACACAAGGAATGAATAAGTTGTTCAGGGATCCGGGTAAAGGAAAATATTACGTGGCCGAAGAAAAGGGAGAGGTGATCGGTTGCTTGATGACAACGTTTGAGTGGAGTGAATGGCGATGTGGCACCATACTTTGGATACAGTCTGTTTATGTTGCCGCGGCATGGCGAAACAAGGGCGTATTCAAACAAATGTACCAGCACATACATCAACTGGTAAGCGATGACCCTGATTTAAAAGGTATCCGGCTATACGTTGACAAGACCAACGCGATAGCGCAGAAGGTTTACAGCGGCCTTGGCATGAACGGTGAACACTACACCGTTTTCGAATGGATGAAGTAGAAGCCCAACCGATCAGGCTGCTCCTTTGATGATCTCGACAAAATCTTTTGCTTTGAGGGAGGCGCCACCCACCAGGCCTCCGTCGACATCGGGACAGGCAAACAACTCCCGGGCATTATCCGGCTTCACGCTTCCCCCGTACAGAATCGGTACAAGTTGCGCCACCGCATCACCGTACTTCGATGCCAGTTGTTTGCGAATAACCGCGTGCATATCCTGGGCTTGCTGCGTGGTGGCCGTCTTGCCCGTGCCAATTGCCCACACGGGTTCGTAGGCGACGACAAGTTTGGAAACCGCTTCGGATGAAAGGTGGAAGAGGGCTTCCTGAACTTGTTGTTTCACCAGGGCCTCATGGGTTCCTTTTTCACGGATTTCAAGAGGCTCACCGCAGCAGAAGATCGGGATGAGGTTGTGTGCAAGAGCCCGATCAATCTTTTTGGAAAGCAGGGCTCCATTTTCCCCAAAATACTGACGCCTTTCGCTGTGACCAAGGATGACATACGGTACGCCGATGGACTGGAGCATGGCCGCGGAGACCTCACCGGTGTAGGCGCCCGATTCATGTTCGCTGCAGTTCTGCGCGCCCACGGCAACAGCCGTCCCTTGTGCCTGTTCTTGCGTTGGCAAGAGAAAGGGGAAAGGCACACAAAGGATGACTTTTGCGGAAGGTTTTGTTTCCGACGTGCAATAATTCAATACTTCAGCGGTCAGCGTTTTGGCTTCCGCGAGGGTTTTGTTCATCTTCCAGTTACCGGCGACAATTTTGGTGCGCATGACAGTTCGGGTTGGTGGGGTCATTTCTTTTCAAAACTGAGCGAACCGACGGGAAGGTCACGCGTTAGCCGCATGCTCTTGATCGGTCCGTTATAGGTGACATGAACCAGGTTTGATTGATCACCGTGGATTTCCTGGATCACGGAATTGGTGACTTCGATGGTTTTGAATTTTCGTACGCCTTCTATTTCGAGATAGCAAATCATGGCCAGGCCGTCAATTTCATGAGCAAGGTAGCTGATCTTGGACACCTTGCCATCCAGTTTGACAATGAAATGTCCCCTAAGGTAGTCGCTCACCAACTGGTCGGTAGTCTTCTCAACGCCCGGGCTCAACAGGTCAAGGGATTCATTGTTGACTTGTTTGCGAACAGAGAGCTCGAGGTCGTCAATAAAGATGCGGCTGATGATTTCGAGGCTCTTGTTCTTTTCGTTGTACTCAATCTCCGTAACGGAGACATGAATGGGATGTAATAGATAAAGAATAAGTGCAAGCAGCATGATGTTTCAAAAGTATAGAGTAAAAACCAGATTCAATAGTTAGGCGGTTTGGTGATATCTTGCGGGCATGTCGACGTTTGAACTCTACTTTGTTCTTGGCAAGGACCACATTCTCGACTATGCCAACGGATATGATCACATCCTTTTTGTCCTGGCGTTGTGTGCCGTCTACCTTGTTGCTGACTGGAAGCAGATTCTGATCCTCGTCACGGCATTTACCATCGGGCACTCCATTACACTTGCCCTTGCCACACTCGACATCATATCTGTAAATGTCGCCTGGGTTGAATTTCTCATCCCGCTGACCATTTTCACCACGGCCATTTCCAATCTTTTTCGCAACGAAGAGCTGAACAGGGGCGTCAGGGTCCAGACCAATTACCTCCTGGCGCTATTTTTTGGCCTAATTCACGGAATGGGCTTTTCCACCTACCTGAAATCCCTTTTGGGCAGCCATGAAAATATTACCATGCCGCTTTTCGCCTTTAACATAGGGCTTGAAGTCGGTCAGATAATTATTGTTGGGGTTTTCCTCGCCGTGAGTTTTATTGTGGTCAACCTGGCCGGAGCCAACCGGCGGGATTGGAAAATGATCATCTCCTCAGCGGTGGCCGGGATTGCGTTGATGTTGATGAAAGACAGACTCCCCGGCTCTTAATCAATCGTTGAGATTTCTTATGATGCGATTATTTGTTCTGGCAGCTGTCTTGGTATCGCTGCAGACATGGGGTCAAGCCACGGAGACCAAATCCTGGCAGGGAAAATTTGAACAGCTTGACCAACTACTACCCACGCCCAATGAATATCGATCAAGTTCAGGCTCACCAGGTCCCAAATACTGGCAGCAACGGGCGGACTATGTGATCAGCGCAGAGCTGGACGATAACACGCAGCGCATTACCGGGTCAGAGAAGATCACCTACCATAACAATTCACCTGATGTGTTGACCTACCTCTGGCTGCAGCTGGATCAAAACATTTTTGCCAAGGACAACATGACCTCAAAGACGGAGATCACCACGGTAAGGGATTCGGCAAGCACGCGCAAGATGGCCCAGGACCTGAGCCTGTTTGATTACGATGGAGGGTTCAAGATCAAAGGTGTGGCTGATGCTTCCGGGAAGGCACTCTCGTATAAAATCAATAACACCATGATGCGTGTAGACTTGCCTCAGCCTCTCTCGCCCGGCAAGACCTACACCTTTTCGGTGGACTGGTGGTACAACATTCACGATCGTATGCAGGGGATGAACCGGAATGACCTGCGCAGTGGTCTCGAATACTTTCCGGCTGATGGCAATTATTCCTACATCATTGGTCAGTGGTTCCCTCGCATGTGCGTCTATGACGATGTCGTGGGCTGGCAACACAAGCAGTTTCTTGGCTACGGGGAATTTACCCTTGCCTTTGGCGATTATGATGTCAACCTCACCGTTCCGTCGGATCATATCGTTGCCGCGACGGGGATGATTCAAAATCCCAATGAAGTACTCACCCCGCAGCAGCTGGAGCGATTTGAAAAAGCCAAAACTTCGTTTGACAAACCGGTGGTGATTGCGACCCAGGCGGAAGCGATCGCCAGGGAAAAGAATCGGGCAAAGGACAAAAAGACATGGAAATTCAGGGCGGAAAATGTCCGGGACTACGCTTACGCAACTTCCCGGAAATTCATTTGGGACGCCCAGGCCGTCAAAATTGGAAACAGGACACCGCTGGCCATGTCGTATTACCCGAAAGAGGGCAACCCACTGTGGGAGCAGGAGTCAACCAAGGCTGTGCGGGCAACCCTCATCACCTATTCCAAGTACACGGTAGATTATCCATATCCCCAGGCTACTTCCGTGCACCACGCATCCATTGGCATGGAGTATCCCATGATCTGTTTCAACGGGCATCGTCCACGGCCCGATGGCACTTACTCCGACCGTACCAAGTGGGGACTTGTAGGCGTGGTGATCCATGAGGTCGGTCACAACTTCTTTCCCATGATCATCAACAGCGATGAACGCCAGTGGACCTGGATGGATGAAGGAGTAAATTCGTTCGTGCAGTATCGCACCGAGGTCGAATTCTATCCCGATATGGAGAGTCGTCGCGGCCCCGCATCTTCCGTGGTGTCGTATATGCAGGGCGACCCGGCCACCAAGCGACCGCTGATGACCAATTCCGAGCAAATTCCGCAATTTGGCGCCGAACAATACGGCAAGTGTTCCACCGGACTGAACATGCTGCGCGAGACGATCATGGGCCCGGAGCTTTTCGACAAGGCGTTCAAAGAGTACTCAAACCGTTGGGCCTTTAAGCACCCCAAGCCTGCAGATTTCTTCCGGAGCATGGAAGACGCCTCCGCGGTAGACCTGGATTGGTTCTGGCGAGGCTGGTTCTACTCTACGGAGGTATGTGATCAGGAACTCGAGCAGGTGAAGTGGTTCAAAGTGAGAAAGGAGTCAACTCCCGTGGAAAATAAAGGAAAGAAGGCCTCCGAAGGTACGATTGGAGCGTCCGGGAAATCCCCCTCCGATTTTTCGGGCGGCCCCGAATATTTTACCGTGCTGCCCACGGATGACCGACTTTACCGCGAATTCCAGAACCGCGTTGACGACAAAGCAATCATCACGCGCATGGAGAACAAGAATTTCTATGAACTGAAGCTGACCAACCGGGGAGGCCTGGTCATGCCAGTGATCATCGAATGGACATACAAGGATGGCACCAAGGAAATTGAGCGCCTACCCGTTGAGATCTGGCGCATGAATGAATCCTCTGTGACCAAGGTCTTCATGAAAGATAAAGAAGTGGCCAAAGTCGTCATCGACCCGCAAACGGAAACCTCGGATATCAACACAGACAACAATGCATATCCGCGCGTTACAGCGCCGAGCAAGTTTGAGCAATTGAAAAAGAAATAATCAGCAGCAGAACTATGAAATACTTTTTTGCCGTTGGCCTGATCTTGACGACGTGGCAGGGCTTTTCTCAACAACAGAAACCGTGGAGTGGAAAATTCGAGCAGCTGGATCAGATGCTGCCCACGCCCAATACCTACCGAAGCAGTTCCGGCGCTCCCGGCCCGGGATATTGGCAGCAGCAGGCGGACTACGAGATCACCGTGAGCATTAACGATGAAACGCAGGTGCTTGCCGGCGCGGAGACAATAACCTATTACAACCGTGCACCCGAAAGCCTCAATTATCTCTGGGTCCAACTTGATCAGAATATTGAAGCAGCCAACAGCATTGCTCAATCGAGCAAGACCAATTCCATTCGGGACTCCATACCGGCCAAGACACTGGCCCAAAATCTGGGGGAATTGTACAAAGGCGGATTCAATATTCAGGCCGTAAAGGACATGCAGGGAAATGCGCTGCCCACCCTGGTTAATAACACCATGATGAGGATCGACCTCCCTAAGCCCCTTAAGCAGGGAGAACAATTTGTATTCTCTATCGCCTGGTCTTACAACATCAATGACCGCATGCTGGGCAGTCTCAATGGCCGTGGAGGTATGGAGTACTTCCCGGCTGATAAGAATTATATCTATACCATGGCTCAGTGGTTTCCCAGGATGTGCGTTTTTGATGACTACATCGGCTGGCAAAACAAACAGTTTCTCGGTGCGGGTGAGTTTGCCCTGACCTTTGGCAATTACAAGGTGAAGATTACGGTGCCCTCGGACCATATCGTTGGCGCCACGGGCTGGCTCCAGAATCCGGATCAGGTGCTGAGCAAAGAGCAGATCGAAAGGTTTCAGCAAGCCCAGAAATCATTTGACAAGCAGGTTTGGATTGTGACGCAGGAAGAAGCCGTAAAGAAGGAAAGGGAGCGCTCAAGGAAGACCAGCACGTGGATTTTTCATGCTGAGAATGTCCGTGATTTTGCATTCGCTACGTCCCGGAAATTTATTTGGGATGCGCAGGCCGTGAAGCTCCCTTCACGCACCGTTTTGGCCCAATCTCTGTACTCCAAGGAGGCGGTGCCGCTTTGGTCGAAAGAATCAACGAAGGCTGTGAAGAATGCGATCGAGGTATACTCGCAGCGGACCTTCGATTATCCGTACCCCACGGCCTTCTCTGTTAACTGGGTTGGCGGCGGAATGGAGTATCCGATGATCAGCTTCAACGGTCGTCGCCCGAAGCCGGATGGTACCTATGATCAGCGCACGCTGGAAAGCATGGTCGGGGTGATCGTTCACGAAGTGGGACATAACTGGTTTCCCATGATTGTGAATTCCGACGAGCGTCAATGGACGTGGCTCGATGAAGGATTGAACTCCTTCCTGGACAAAGAAACCACGCGCGAACGCTATCCGGATTTTGACGCAACATCGGGAACACCCCGGGGCATTGTCAGTTTTATGAAGGGCGACAAGTCGGTGATGCGTCCGGTTATGGCCATGTCCGATAATCAGTCTGGGAGCTTTGGGCCCAATGGATACACGAAACCATCGGCGGCACTTACGTTGCTCCGTGAGACCATTATGGGCCCCGAGCTCTTTGACAAGGCGTTCAAGGAGTATGCCAATCGGTGGGCCTTCAAGCATCCCAAGCCGGCAGATTTCTTCCGCACCATGGAAGACGCTTCTGCGGTGGACCTCGATTGGTTCTGGCGAGGCTGGTTCTACACCACCGACCACGTCGATGTGACGCTGGACGAAGTAAAATGGTTTAAGGTGAAGGGAACCACGATTGACCCTGAAAAAAAATCGGTGAGGGTAACGCAGGGAGATCTCACCGTGAGCGGCGGCAAAGCCGGAAAGGCCGATGACTTTGGAAAGGGTCCGCAGGAAATCACGGTAATGAATACCCCGGAGACGGACTACCGCGATTTTCGCAACAAAGTCGATGACCAGGCCATTCGTGCCCGGTTGGAAGGGAAAAACCTCTATGAGGTCACCCTGCGCAATACCGGCGGACTGATCTCGCCCGTAATAATCGAATGGACATTCAAAGATGGTTCAAAAGAAATAGACAGGCTCCCCGCCGAGATTTGGCGCATGAATGAAGCTGAAGTCAAAAAGGTGTTCCTGAAAGAGAAAGAAGTTGTGAACATCGTCATTGATCCGAACCTGGAAACGGCCGACATCAATACCCATGACAACGTATTCCCGAAGAAACCGATTGAAAGTAAGTTTGAAAAATTGAAGAAAGGGAAGAATTAGTTTCCAATAAAAAGCTTCGCCGCCTTCTCCAGGTCAACATTTCCTCCGGAGAGAATGATCCCGACGCGCTTGCCCGCGAATCGGGATTTTTCTTTCAGCACGGCGGCAAATGGGACAGCCGCCGAAGGCTCTACCACAATCTTGAGTCGCTCCCACAACATCCGCATGGCGTGGACAATTTCGTCATCGGTTACGGTAATTACCTCCTTCACGAGGTCATGGATGATGGGAAATGTTTTGGTTCCTAACGTGGTCAGCAGACCATCGGCAATCGTATTTGACTGGGCCGGTTCAATTTTCCCGCTCTTCAATGATCGGAACGTATCATCTGAACCGGCAGGTTCGGCGGCAATAAGCGTGGTGGTCGGGGAAAAATACCGGGTCGCGAGTGCAGTACCGCTGAGCAGTCCTCCTCCACCGACGGGTGCGAGCAAAAAGTCGAGACTGGGAACCTCGTCAAACAGTTCCTTGGCACAGGTGGCCTGGCCCTCCATCACATCGTAATTGTTGAAAGGATGGATTTCAGTGGCGCCGGTTTTTCGGATGACTTCTTCGAGGGTTGCTTCCCGGGCTGCCAGTGTTGGCTCACATTCAAATATTTGGCCGCCATAACCCCGCACACCGCGCTTCTTGATCTCGGGAGCGGTTCGCGGCATGACAATAAATGAAGGAACACCGAGGAGTTTTGCGGCACGAGCTATCGCCTGCGCGTGATTACCTGAAGAATGCGTGGCCACACCTTTGGCACGAAGTTCGGGACTGAGTTTAAGAATGGCATTCATCGCGCCGCGTGCCTTGAATGCCCCAACCTTCTGAAAATTTTCACACTTGAAAAAGAGATGACATCCGGCAATCTCGTCAACCGAAGCGCTGGTCATAACCGGTGTGCGGTGAACGTGGCTCCGGATTCGTTCGTGGGCAGCCAGTATGGAACTTTTGTCAGGAAGATTCATGATGCCAAGTAACAACTTTCCGGCAAAGGGAAACAGCTATTATTGAGTAACCCATTGGGCAACCTCGTCAACCGGTTTACGAGGACGCTCTTCTGGCCAACTCTTAGGCATGCCAAGATGAAAGAATCCGATGAGTCGATCAGCAGACCCAAGACCAAACAACGCCTTGGCCTCCTCAAAATAAGTGATGCCGCCGGTGCTCAGGTAACAGCCAATGCCGTTGGCTGCCGCGGTGAGGTACATGTTTTCAATGGCGCAAAAGACGGCACCCATCTCCTCCACTTCGGGAACACTCGCTTTTTCATCGCGTTTCATGCCAACAGCAATGATGCATGCAGATTGCAAGGGCTTGGTGAGCAACCCCTGAAAGCGCTCTTCTTTGAAGGTTCCATCCTGCTCAGTAACCTTCCGGTAGCAGGAGGATTGCATTTCGGCCAGTCGCTTCAATCCATCCCCTTCAAATACCACAAATCGCCACGGTTCGGTTCGTTTGTGTGTGGGAGCCAGGGTTGCGCTCTCTAATATGCGGCGAACAAGTGCTTTATCGACGGGCTCACCGGTGTAGTTTGCGGGCATGACCGACCGGCGTGATCGCATGAGCCTTAGTATTTCAGTTGAATTGAATTGCATCTGACTATTTTTATGGCGAAGTTAACTTTTCGTCACCCCTTGTCTATGCGTTACCTAATTGTTTTGATGCTGCTGAGTTCGTGTGCTCCGCTGTATCTGCCGGCTACCCGGAATGCACCGCTGTTCACGGAAGGTGGAGAAGCGCAACTTTCAGGATACCTTTCCGCTGCCGGCGTGGAAGGTCAAGCGGCCTACGCGTTGACTGATAATATTGCCGTCACCGGAAGTTACGCTTACGCCAATCAGAAGAAGACCAGCAATGGGGTAGAGTATACTCGAAAAAACAGCTATGCGGAATTGGGGTTAGGCATCTACAATACAACACGATCAACACGCTGGGAAATATTGGCCGGTTATGGTTTTGGCGAGAGCACATCCAGCGATGTCTACTACTTTTTTGCCCCTGTATTCGGACAGGGAACTGAAACCGTTGCCACCGGGAAGCTCCAGCGCATTTTTATTCAACCATCGATAGGCACCAACAACCGGGGCACCAACTTCGCGTTTACCCCCAAGGTGTCGTGGGTGGATTTTTCCCAATTCACATCCCAGGGGGTTACGGTGAAGCCCAATGAAGGAGCAAGCATATTTTTGGAGCCCGCTGTATCGATGAAATTTCACCTGGCAGGCAACCTGTTCTGTGTAGGTCAACTGGGATTTGCCTTGCCTGTCTCGGGCGGTGATTATTTCAAATACCAGCAATTGCAGGCATCAATTGGGGTACAGATTGATACCGGTGGGTTGCGCACACGTGTTTACAAATAATACCATGCTGCTCGCTCTCGACATTGGCAACAGCGACATCACCATGGGTCTTTGGAAGGATGAAGCTTGGCAAATCTGGCGTATCCCCTCCAGGCTTGATCAGCCCGAACTTTTTTATGGGGTAAAGGTCAGGGACTATTTTCTCGAAGCCTCGGTCCCGGTTGAACTCGTTGATACGATCGTCCTTAGCAGCGTGGTACCCGGACTTACGGACAAGGTGCGCAATGTGCTACGATCCCTGTTCAAACGGGAGCCCGTGCTGCTGGGCCCGGGTATTTATGAGAAACTCCCGATTGAAGTGCTGAATCCTTATGAGATCGGATCGGACCTTGTGGCCAATGCGGTTGGAGCCCATTACCTGATGAAGGAGACATGCATCGTTGTGGACTTTGGCACCGCGCTCACGTTCACAACGGTTTCCGGGAAGGGGAAAATTCTTGGCGTTTCCATCGTCCCCGGATTGCGCACCGCCCTTCGGGCGCTTTCCCAGAACACAGCCAAATTGTTCGACGTGCCCCTGGAAATGCCTTCGTCGGCACTGGGTATTAACACGGTAACCGCTATACAATCGGGAGTGGTAATCGGATATGAGGGACTGGTGAAAAACATGGTGCAATCAATCCGTACCGAGTTGAAGGAAACATGTCCAGCCATTGCTACTGGAGGACTTTCTTTTGTAATCACCAGCCTTCGGGGATTTTTCCAACGCGTGGAACCACAATTGACGCTGGACGGCCTTCGTTATATCGGACAGCTGACCAATGGAAAGAAAGCCTGAGCCGAACCATTCTAGTTTGATCCGTTTGGGAATATCCTCGTAATTTAGGGTAAACAAGGCGTGCATGAAGAAGTTAGGGTTGATCGTAGCCTGGACATTGTTGCTTTATTCCTGCAAGGAAGTATCCTTTCGTGAGCCCCAACCGGCGGGTATTGCCCCGCTCACCGAAGTGCCTCAGGCGCTGAGGGGCCGATTCAGAGGAATCGATGAAAAAGGAGAAGATACCGATACGCTGGTAATTGAATCCTGGGGTTATCACTTCCGCGATGCAAAAGAGAAAGACTGGTTGGGCAAAGGAGTGATTAGTGATTCGCTGGTACTTAAGTTCTATAAGAACTATTACTTCGTCAATTTCAAAACTGAAGATCAGTGGGTTCTGCGACTCATCCACCAAAAACCTGACGGCTCCATTGAGTTCATGTCAATTCCGGTCAATGACGACGCCAAGCGAAAGGAAATTCTCAAGAAACTTTCCAAGAAACTCACGGTCAAAGAGATTCAGAAGAAGGATGACACCTTCTATCAGATCAATCCCACGCGCGATCAGTTGATGCAATTGATCAACGAAGGATTTTTTACAGGGAACGAGCTAAGGAAGATCCCTTAGTTCTTCTTCTTTTTCTTCAGCAGGTCCTTCAGTTGAAGCAGCTGATTGGCCGGATCCTTTGCTTTGGTGGTATCCTTCTTCGTGGTGTCTTGCTTGGGCGGACTGGTCAATCCTTTCAGCACGTCTTCCGGCTTCTTTCCTTCCAGCAGTTGTTGTGTGGCTTCCTGCGTCTTTTGGGTTGCCACGGCTTTGGCAGCTTCCTGAACCTGTTGCTTTTGTTCGGTGGCCACCAGCTTGGTCTTGGGGTCTTTGGCAGTTCCACCCACCGCAATGGTGACCGGGATCTTGTCCGTCGGTTTGGTGGAGCCAGTATACTGATTCAGGAATCCCTGAACTTGTGAACCGAGTTGGCCCGCCGGCACCATCATTTTCAGGGAATAATCGAGCGACATATCCAGGCCGGTACTGCCACTAATGGTTGTGGTATAGTCTCCGATCTTGATGTCAAATGGCTTTACGCTGAACCGGCCGTTGTCAATGCTCGCTGACATAAGCACATCCTTCAGGCTTACGTTGTTGGTGCTGCTGAGGCTGGTAAGACTCGTTAGGGAGGAGAGGCTGGAAACGAAGGAGGACTTGTTCAGCGCAGCCTGAGCAATCTTGATTAACCCCGCACCATTTACGGTAGCGAGATTGGGTGTCATTTGCTGGGTCAATTCCCCGTTCAGTTTGAAGTCAGTGGAAAAATCCCCGGTAACCAGGCCGGCAATCGGCGCATAATTCTTCACCATGGAAAAAGAACTGGCAGCCTGTGGTATGGATACCTTTTCGATTTTGAGCGCCAGATCATATTTGGGATGCTTGAGGTCTTTGGTATTGTAGTTCCCATTGACGACGAAATTTCCGCCCAACATGCCAAATCGCAAACCATTGAGATTAGCGACACCGTCCCGCACAATGATATCACCCATGGCATTTGTCATCGTATAATCCATCATCTTCACCGTATTTACCGAAGAGTGCAGAACAAAATCAACGTTCTGTGGAACAGGGATGACGCCGAACACTGCTGTATCCTTGGCGGCAGGAGTACCTGTATCTGTCATGAACTCATTGAGTTCAAGCATCGTGGAATGAAAGGACACAACACCCTTGAGTGTTGCCTTCTGAAGCGCATAACCAATATAGTTTTCCACTTTGCCTTCTACCCTGAAATTACTCTTGCCAATCGTGCCGTTTAATTTGCTGAGTTCAATCATCTTCGGGTCAAAGGAAGCATTGGCCTCCTGCAGCATTACCGCAGGCATCCCGGCTGTGGCATAAGTGAAATCTTTCAATTCGAGTACTCCTGCTGCAGGAATTGTTTTCGTTGCCGGGTCGTAAGTGCCCTTGGCCGTAACATTTGCCGAGAACAGGCCTTTCATAGTGGTGCCCTGCATGGGGAACATGGTGGACAACTCAGCCAGGTTTAGCTTGGCCTTTACATTGCCATCCAGTTTGTAGTTCTTCAGGTTTTCAACGAGCAACCGCGCATCGACCGGATTGTTCCCAAAGTCCAGATGCAACTTCTTCAAATTCACCACGGTATTGTCAACGATCCCGTCCTTGTTATCAATCAACAGGTCAACATTGATGTTGGTGACCGCGGTTGGCAAATCCGGGTATTTGAACATGGCCTTGTTGACGCCCAGGTTGACCTGAAAGGCGGGGAGTTGCTTTTCGTTGTAAGTACCCTTCACAAATCCCGAGAAAGTAAGGTCTCCGCTGGTCTGAATGTTTTCAAAACTGCGGGTATACATACCCGGGATTAACGACAGCAGGCTCTTGAACGAATTGGCCGGGCTCTTGAAGTTAATGTCCATGGCGTATTCGGAAGGTTTCATTTGAAACCAGCCGTCAAAGCTAAGCGCGAAGTCATTGACAAGCGCCTTGTTTTCCTTGAAGGTATATTTGGAGTAGTTTTCACTGATGGATATAACGGCATCTATCTCTGCGCGCTTGTTGGTAAGGAATTCCATCTTGCCCATCGAGGTGGAAACACTATCAGCGACCGTGTGAGTCTTCATATCAAAGACATCCTGGGTGAAGTCTCCGCTTCCTGTATGGTTAAGTCCCTTGAGACTGAGGTAGTATGGTATGGACTGATCATCGTAGGTCAACTCTCCTTTGATTACTCCCCAATGATCGATACCAAACGAAAACTTGGAAGGTTCAGCGCTCTTCGTGGTGTCGGATGAGGGTATGGCGATGTCATAATTGGCCCGGCCATCAGGCAACACCTTCACGTTGATTTGGGGCTCTACCAGGGTAATGCCCTTCAGTCGCAACTGATCGCCAAACAAGACATCGCGAAGATTGATCTCCACGTCCATACGGCTTACGACAAAGAGATGTTCTCCCTCAAAAGGCGCCCGGTTAAAGACGCCCAGTTCCTTGATCTCGGCCGTTATGTTCGGGAAATTCCTGAAAACGGTGAGGCTGAAATTGTTCACATCGAAGACCACATCGGCATTGATGTTTTTGGCCAGCTGCTTATCGATAGCTGCCTTGATATCATTCTTGAATACGATGGGGAGTATGGCTGCCGCGGCGATGAGGAGGATCAGCAAAACGGCAAAGCCCAGGAGTATTTTCTTCACGATTTTCATTTCACCAACACGTTTTGCGGGGAACAAATTTAAACAATTGAGACGGTTAGAACCATCTCAACAGCAGATCAACGATGCGCTTCATGCCGGTAGTGTAAGGAGGATGAAGAAGATAGGGCGTAACCCAACCACGACGCTGGCGAAGTACCGATTTCTCGTTCGAAAAGGCCATAAATCCATAGTAGCCGTGCGATTTACCAAATCCGCTATCGTTGATACCGCCAAAAGGCAGATTGGGATGGGTAAACTGGAGTACACAATCGTTGATGCACACGCTTCCTGATGAAGTCTGACGCAGGATGCCCTCCTGGAACGACCTGCTACGACTGAAAATATAGAGTGCCAGGGGTTTTGGCCCCTCGTTAATCCTTGCTGCAGCCTCCTCGGCAGTCGTAAAGTTGGAAATGGGTAGAACGGGGCCAAAGATTTCTTCCTTCCATATTTTTGAACCTGCGGACACGTCGGTGAGAATTACCGGCGCCATGAAATTCTCCTTTTCATTGGAAGGGCCAAGACGCTCAGCATGCGCCCCAAGCGCGATAGCATCATCAAGGAGTGCCTGCAGTCGATGGAACTGTTTCGAAGTGGCTAGTCTTGAATAACTGGGGGATCTTTCTGTGATTTCTTTTTGATCGCCGAAGAGCCGCTGAATCTCTTTCTTCAACCTGTCGATAAACGGTTGTTGGACCGAGGCCTCAATCATCACGTAATCGGGTGCGATGCACGTCTGGCCATTGTTCATGAATTTTCCAAAGGCGATTCGACGCGCTGCATCATCCAGATCAGCCGTGGTATCGATAATGACAGGTGATTTTCCGCCCAGCTCAAGCGTGATGGTTGAAAGATGGCGACTGGCGGCCTGCATGACAACTTTGCCGACCGTTGTACTTCCCGTAAAGAAGATATGATCAAACGAAAGGTCAAGCAATTGTAGGGATTCCTCTACCCCGCCTTCAACCACCATGACCATGTCCTCGGTGAATAATTCCTTCACCATGTCAGCAATGAGGCGCGAGGTGTGTGGAGTCATCTCCGACGGTTTGATCACTGCATTGTTGCCGGCCGCTAGGCAGGAAGTGAGCGGGCCTACGCAAAGGTTGAAGGGGAAATTCCAGGGTGCGATAATCAGGCAGGTGCCCTTCGGTTCGAAGCGTACTTCGGCCCGGGTACCCAAATACGTGAGGGTGGCGTCAACCTTTTTGGGTGCTGTCCACTCATCGAGGTGCTTTAAGGCATGACGCAGCTCGGCCAGAACGGGGTAGATCTCCGAGGTGTCAACCTCAAGAAGAGGCTTCTTATAATCCGCATGAACTGCCTCCTTAATGCGATCACGGTTGGCATGAATCCATGACTCCAGGCTTTTCAAGCGTCTCTTCCGATGAGCAAGCGGCTCCCCTCGGAGTTCCAGACTCTTCAATTTTAGCCTGAAGAAGGCTCTTTTCAGACTATCGTCTTCAACCGGCTTAAGAGAGGAGACCATAAGATGCTAAAAATAGGGAGAATCGACGGGCCTGCCTTATGTTAAGTTAATGTTACGTCATTGTTTCCAATGTTACGAAATCGTTACTTTCATGACCAAATTGTTATGAAGGGGCTTTGTTCGCTATTGATGGTGGTCATTCTTTCGGACGTCTGCGCCCAGACGCACCTCGATGAATGGATGCAAATCAGTGGGGCCACGGCGGAAGAGAGGATGCAGGCCAATCAGCAAGTTGATGAATTGGTCGCAGAGCTAAAGTCGGAGGGCATATCGGATGTTAAATTGATAAAGAAGATGTTTCGGAAAGTGCATGGCACCATGTTGAAGCACTACGAAGCGTACGCCGATTTCAATACGCTGTTTCAGCGGGGAACGTACGACTGCCTTACAGCAACGGCACTGTTTTCTGTCCTCCTCTCAAGCCTGGAATATGATTTCGAGATAATAGAGACCAACTATCACATCTTCCTGTTGGTTCAGACCAACCGAGGTAAAATTCTTATTGAATCGACCGACCCCGTTGCCGGGTTGGTTACTGACCCTAAAGAGATTGACTGGAAAATTGAAAAGTACCGCCATGACCAGCCGGTTGCGGAGAACGGGTACCGGTATCATTGCGATGTTTATCAGAATGTCCCCCAGGACAAGCTGACCGGGTTGCTCGTTTTCAACCAGGCCGTGAAGGCCTATAACCTGGGAAAATTCCTTACGTGCGCTTCAGCCCTTGAAAAGGCGTATGCAGCTTATTCTTCAGATCGCTGCCTTGAGTTGGGCGACGTCCTTGTTCGTACCCTGGTGGAGCATAAGGAGATGACGGCAGAAATTCGAAGCGCCTGCCTTATGCACCTGAAGGTGTTGCTTATGCACCGCAGCATTGCGGTGGCAGCCAACTAGATTATTAATTCTCGATGATTCGCACTTCAACCCGACGGTTGAGTTTATGCGCTTCCTCGGTGTTTTCCAGGCTTAGCGGTTGACTGCCGCCAAAGGCCTTGAGTTTGATACGATTCTTCGCAACACCACGACGGACAAGATAATTTCTTACTGACTCCACCCGGTCCTCGGACAATTTGAGGTTCAGATTTTTATCGCCTCGTGTATCGGTATGGCCCTCCAACTGGATCACCATGTTGGGATTGTCGTGTAGCATCTGAGCCACATTGTTGAGCTCCGGATAGGATTCAGGGCTGATTACCGCTGAGCGTTGTTGAAAAATTAGCGCTTCCAGACGGATCACTTTTCCGACGTGATGAACTGGCGCAGGCGCTGCGGGGGTCGCCGCAACAACAGGTGCTGCTTTGCCCAGTTCAATGTTGTGGATCAGTTTACCGGCACTGGCCAGCGCAGGATCCAAGGTATACTGGGAAGTCCCGAAGCCAGGAGCTTCCACGGTAATGGTAAACTTGGCGTTGCCGTACAATGGAATAGAAAACTCGGAACCGCTAAGCACGCCAACGATATTTCCGTATGGTTCGCTTCGGTACGAGATCTTGGCAGCAACCGCCTCTTTGGTGTTGTGGTTGATAATCTTTCCCTCTGCATAAATGGTTTGATCCTGGTCTTGCGAGAAGACCCGGAGGGCGGTCATTATCATGGCCATCAAAAGTGCACTGCGCTTCATCCTCTGTTACAATTTTACGATTGTGAATTCTACGCGACGGTTGCGGGCCCGGCCCTCCCGGGTATTGTTGGTCTCTCTGGGCTTGGTTTCGCCAAAGAACAGCGTCGAAATACGATCGGCGGAAACACCCTTCTTGATCAGGTATCCGGACACGGCTTTTGCCCGGCGTTCGGATAGGCCGAGGTTGTATTCAGCAGGACCCGTTGCATCCGTGTGTCCGGCCACTTCAACAGTCATCGCCGGTCGCTCGTTCATCAACTTAACGATCCGATCAAGCTCCGGAAATGATTCTGGTTTTAGTACGGACTTATCGAAGTCGAAGAAGATGTTGTTCAAGGTAATGGTGGTACTGGGCTCAATAGCGGCCACTTCAATCGGGGCCAGGGTAATGTCGGGTTGCTGAAGGTTGGCATCCTTCGTATAGGCGGTGAGGTCAAGATTTTGGTTGGTCGAAATGTGGCCTTCGGCCTCAGCGCGAACACCATACCGCTGACCGCCGGGAAGGAGGATCTGATATTCACCTGTTTCAGGATTAGATTGTGTGATGCCGATTTCTTTTCCATCAGGCAGGCGCTCATAGATAATTTTTGCCCCCAACGGCTTTCCGGTCTTTGCATCGATCAGGCGCCCCTTAACCAGAATAACAGGCTCGGGTGACTTGTAGATAGGCATCTTGACCCGGAAGATGTCTGCGTTGGTCTCCGAAATGCTACGGGAGTAGTAAGCGTACTCACCTGAACTTGGGATATTGAAAAACGTGTCGTCAAGCGATGAATTGATGTCGGGTCCCATATTTTGAGGTTCCGACCAGTTCGTCCATGTATCATCCAGTCGTTTGGACATGTAAATGTCTACGCCCCCAAATCCACTGAAACCATTGGAAGAAAAATAGAGCGTCTTGTCATCTGCGGCAAGAAAGGGGGCCGACTCTTCATTGGCGGTATTGACCACATCACCCAGATTCAGCGGTTCGCTCCAGGTATTGTCATCTTTGAGGAAACTCACATACAGATCACGCGAACCATGAGAATCGTCGCGCTCAACAGACATGAGCAAGGATTTGCGCGTATTGGTGAGAAAGTAGTTTGCCTTCTCGTTGTAGTTGTAGTCATTCTGGATGTTGATGGCCGTGGGAGGCGACCACGTTCCACCGGTATTGGTACTCACCGAGACGCCCGCAACCATCTTTCCATTTGGCAGATACTTGTTTCCAAGTACAAGTACCGTCTGGCCGTCTGGGGTTGAAGTAACGGCATTCACAAAATTGGGACCTGCATTATTGAATTGTGCACCCATGTTCTTGGCCAGTGTCCATTTGCCATCTGATCCAAGCTCAGAGTACCATATGTCCTCCTTGTCGGCTACTCCTCCAATATTTTCCGGATGATTCTTTCGGGAGAAATACATGGTTTTTCCATCCGGGGAGAGCATGGGGTTGAGTTCCGTATAATCGCTGTTTACATTTTTGTCCAGGGCTTCGGTCACGAGTCCCTTGCTTAAGAGTTCAGGTGTGGCGATGTCGGCTATAATGGGGATGCCGGCGTCTGCAATGGCAATGGCATCGATGGAGAAGTAATCGACCACGGCCTCACCATCGAATACCAGTTTTACAGCGGCAACTTTATAGGCAGTTCGCTCCGTCATTACATTCAACATGCGGCCCTTTTGCGGTGAGGGCCCTGGTGACAAGCTGTGTAAGAGATGCTCGGTGCCTGTTTCGTCGTAGGTGAATACTTTGAATAAGGCGCCGGGATTATAGGATTCGGCCACGGCGATCTGACGGATCTGCATGGGCGTAGTGAATCCTACCTTGATGAATTCCTGTCGCTTTGGTTTTTCAGGCGTCCATGCGTTTGGGTTTTGCCCACCGGCCGGCAGGACGTTGGGCTTGCCGAGAATCTGCTGGGAGCTATACTGAACAGGCGTGAGTTCGCTGGAAAACTCAAGCACTTTTGATGCCCACTGCACGGTTTGGCCATATCCGGAATAGCAAATTAGCAGGGTGATCGCGGTGAGAAGACAGCGCTTCATGAGGGGTGCAGGTGAGGGTTTAGGAGGTTAAACATAGCAAAAAAAGGAGAATTTGAAACATTTGACCCCTTGGCACCAACCGGGTCCTATTCCATGGAAGGGCTGTTGAAAAGCAGGAATCCGACGTGCAGCAATGCCCCCCACTGCGTTTTCTGATCATCATAATAGTTGACGCTGAAACTGATGGGGCCGATGGTGGAATGCAAGACAACGCTGGCCATTCCCGCAAAATAGACCTGTCGTATCTCCCGGCTAAGTTGAGGCTCCTGGTTGGGGCCTTTCACAATCGATTCGAATGGCTTGAAGAGATAGGCCTCGATCCTTAAATCTAACTTCTTCCGTAGGGCAAACACATTTCGCCAGCCGCCGGCGACAAAATTAAAAGCACGGAAATTTTCCAGAATCAATGTACGGGAATCCTGCATTGGATAGAATCCGGGTGCGTTGATGATGGTTCCGTAATAATTCGTGAAGAGAGGCTGATTGGACAAGGTCGCATGAAGGTAGTAGCCTGAACTGTAAATGCCCGTCCGGAAGTATTGCTCCATGATTACCGTGCCCCGGATCCACTGACGTTGATAATCCATAGGAACACCAACGGCATACGTTGACGTATTTCCGGGTATCAGGCGTTCCTTCATATTAAACCAATCAAGCCCGGCAAAGAAATATTTTCCGGCCGAGGCATATTGCTTACGGTTTAGCGTGTTGGTTGAGAGGTTGATACCAAAACGGGAACCAGTCAACCCGAGCTGATCAAGGGTGTCAGTTCCTACCAACACCTCGGTATTAATGAATTGATCATTGTTGCTTATATAACTTCCTTCAATCCCAGCCCGGAACTGCCGGCCAACCGGAAGCCCCAGCGTAGCCCCAACCTTGCGGTCCAGTCGCTTAAGAACGGTCGCACTTGAGGGTTTGACGATGAGTTCGTTTCCCTCGAGGAAATTCCAGTTGTTGAGCAAGGCTTCCGGTTCGAGATAAAATCGTGCCTTGCCTGCAAAGTCAAGCCTGACTTTTGCCTGGGCTGACTGATAAAAACTGCCCGTATGGAAATTGGCGCTCACGTGAGTCAGCACGCGATTAAAATTGAAGTAGTTGAGACCGAGGTATAGGTTACTGATGTTGCGTGTAGCCACTACGCCCCCAAAATCAACCTGGAAGTTGTTTTGCGGGCGCTTGGAAAGCGCAAAAATAAATCGACTGGTTTTCGGATTGTAACTGAAACTGGGATACAGCGTCTTGAAATAATCTTCGGATACCATGCTGTAGTAACCCCGCTTGACATCCGTGAACGTAAGCGGGCGATTCCGGGTCTGGAAAATCCGGTTAACATACGATTGATGATGTGGATTGTTGTCATTGAATTTAACGCTGTCAATCAGCAGGGGTGTCATGCGGTTATTAAATCGGTTCCGTTCAGCGGCTACTTCCTCGCATGATCGACGTTGCGTGATTTTCTGTTTGATCTCAGGCATGTGGCGAAGGGTCTCCTGATATCCACTGTCGATGATGGCTTTGGCTTTGGCAAAGTCAAAACTGGATACGCCCTGTAAATTTGGCTCCAGATAAATGCCACCCGGAGGAATGCTTCCCGGGTTGGACTTATCCATAAGCAAATAGAGCATCGATCGCGACAACAACTTATCATCTTCCCCCGTGGGATACTTGTCATGGATCTTACTTGAAACGTTGGAACCTATAATAATGCCGGGATGGAATTCTGATTCAGCGACATCAACGGGAAAATTGTTGTAGACGCCGCCATCAAACAAATATTTGCCATCGATGCGGATGGGTGTGTAGAAAAAGGGGACAGTTTGTGTGGCGCGTATGGCATCGCCCAGGTTGCCACTACGCAGCACAACCTCCTGCTGCGTGAAAATCTCTGACGCCATCAGCCGAAGGGGCACAAACAGACTGTCAAAGTTGCCCCTGGCGATCGCTGATGGCTGGGCCATCTTCTCCGCGATGGCAAAGTTCAGGGAAACGTCATTGGCAATACTGCTGTTGAAATTCAGGGAGAAGGTTGTGTCCAGCTGGAGATTCAGGCGAACGAACGACGGGTGAATGTCGTCTTTGTTGTAGTAGTAATTGTAACCTTCTTCCAGCTGACCATTGACCCAGCGAATCAGGTCATCACTGAGCATGATGTCTTCAATTTGCTCCGGACTCATGCCGGCGGCGTAGCACCCCGCCACAATGCCGCCCATACTGGTGCCCGCCACGTAGTCAATGGGGATTTCATTTTCTTCAAGCGCCTTTAACATCCCCACATGGGCAAGTCCTTTTGCAGCGCCTCCACTCATGACGACAGCCACCTTTTGAGCGATACCCAAAAACGGCGACAGGAGCAGATAAACCAGGAGAAGGCCGAGACGCATGGCGCGCTAAGTTACCCCGGTTGCGGCTAAGTTGGAAGGTCAGTTTGCAATAACGGCCAGCGGAGGTTCTGGCAGGTGAATTTTCTCCAGGCGGCGCTGCACTTGCTGTCGCGCCAATTCGAATGCGGCGAAGAATTCTTGTTTGATGGGCTGAGAAGGCGGCAATTCTACCTTCAGGGCATCCACTTGCACGCCGTTTTTCCAAAATCGATAGCAAAGGTGCGGCCCGTTGGCAAGCCCGGTACTCCCCACATAGCCAATAGTCTCTCCCTGACTGACCCTGTCGCCGGCGTGCAGACCGGCTGCGATTCTTGACATGTGGAGGTACTGTGTAGTGTAGGTGCTGTTATGACGGACCTTGACGTAATTGCCGTTGTTTCCATTGTAGCGTGCTTCGAGCACGGTGCCATCCCCGACGCTGCGAATTGGGGTTCCCGTGGGAGCGGCAAAATCAGTGCCCCGGTGAGCCCTGAAAACGTGCGCGATCGGATGGAACCGACGAGGATTGAAACGTGAACTGATCCGGGTGAACTCGATGGGATACTTCAAGAGCGCCTTTCTCAAACTATTGCCCGAATGATCGAAGTAGTCAAGGCCATCGCCCTGATCAAACGGAATGGCATAATAGGGCTGGCCTGCATGTTCAAAGAAAATGCCCAGGATATTTCCAATACCTATCACTGAACCCTCAACAAGCTGCACTTCGTAGAAAATTTTGAAACGGTCGCCGCGCTGCAGGCGCTGAAAGTCAATCTGCCAGGCAAAAATGTCAACAAAACGGTTCGTTAGTTCGGGTGAGTTACCCTGCAGATCCAGGGTTTCTGCGAGCGTTGATCCAATGACGCCGGCGGCCTGTCGCTCCTGCACTTCTACGTTGCGATGACCGGCCTCTACCCGGAGGGTATCGTGAAAGCGGAAGACGAAGTAGTCAATGGGATTCGCTTCATAAATCAGGGCTTCAAGTGTGTGAAGAGAGTCCTGCTGCGCGATCAAGGTATACTTCCTGCCGGCAGCAATTTTTCTGAAGTCAAATGTGGCACGCGGGATCAAGTGAAGTTGCCGGTGTACCTCCGGAGAGACAAAGTATCCTTTCAACAAATCAACGAAGCGCTGATCGCGCCGTACGTGATCTTCGGCCACATGGAGGTGATTGACCATCATGCCAAAAATCATGACCGGCTGTTCTACTTCTTGTTCTTTGCGCGCAACCGTATCTTGTTCGTAGTCTCCTTCGCTAACGTACGATAAGGTGATCTGGTCAATAGCGGGCACCAGCAATAACAAGCCTCCGGCCACTGCGGCCAGAACGAGTAACCCGGTTTTACGCGTGAAGATATTTTTCAACGCGGCGAAGTTACGAAACTAGGGATAAAGGGATTTGTACTTGGCCTTGCCTCGCTCCAGGAATTCAACGAAGCCCGATGGATCCCGATCATAGCCATACGGCCAGGCCAGCACTTTCTCATCCGCACCCACCAGCACATAGAATGGTTGCGCATTGTTATCCAGGCGCGTGATCTGCAGATCAGCATTTTGCTTGCCGAGGGTCTTCTTCTCCTTCTTGTCGTACGGCGAAGTGTACCACTCGGCTTCCGGCAGGAGAGTCTTGTCATCCACATAGAGCGCTACGATAACAAAGTCATTCTTTAGACGGGCGAGAACCGCAGGGTCACTCCACACGACGGCCTCCATCTCACGGCAATTGGTGCAGCCATGTCCCGTGAAATCGATAAACAACGGCTTCCGTTGCTGTCGCGCGCAAGCCAATGCCTGCTTGTAGTCAAAATAACCTGAAAGGCCATGAGGCAGGTGGAGAAAGTCCCCATACTTGGCCGGACCACATCCGGCTATGCCATCGCTGGACGATTGATCTTCGGCCAGGTTGAAATCATGTGTATGCATGGGGGGCAGGTATCCTGCCAAAGCTTTCAAAGGTGCACCCCACAAGCCGGGAATAAGATAGACTACAAATGAAAACACCAAGGTGGCTAGCAGGAGCCGAGGAACGGATACATTTTCCAATGGCGTATCTCCCTTCATGGGCAGCTTCCCGAGGAGATAAATGCCCAGCAATCCAAAGATTACGATCCACAAGGCCAGGTTGACTTCCCGGTCAAGTAATCCCCAATGGTAAGCCTGGTCTGCAATACTGAAGAACTTAAGGCAAAGTGCTAATTCAAGGAACCCAAGCGTCACCTTGACAGAATTCAGCCAGCCGCCGGATTTGGGAAGTCCCTTAATCCATTCAGGAAAAATGGCAAAGACAGTAAAGGGGATAGCGAAGGCAAGAGAATAGAAGAACATGGCCAGCACAGGTTTCAGTACCTGACCTCCTGCGGCCAGCACCACAACGTTGCCTACGATCGGCAGGGTGCAGGAAAATGAGACGAGTACCAGCGTCGCGGCCATGAAGAAGATGCCAATGAGCCCTCCCTTTTCCGCCTGACGGTCAGCCCGGTTGACCAGCTGATAGGGCGCGTTGATTTCGAAGAGCCCGAAGAAGGACAAGGCAAAGACGATGAAGGCAACAAATACAAAAAGGTTGGGGGCCCAGTGTGTGGCAAGGGCGTTGAGACCCTCCGCCCCCAGCAGCACCGCGAACAACGTTCCGGCCAATGTGTAAATAAGAATAATGGACACGCCAAAAATCAAGGCCTTTCGAATGCCCTCCCGTTTGGTTTGATTGTCACGCAGGAAGAAAGTGACCGTCATAGGAACCATCGGAAATACGCAAGGGGTAATCAGCGAAGTAAGTCCGAGCACAAAGGCGAAAAGCAAATAACCCCAAAGGGATTCTTCGCGAATGGTGGCGTCTCCATCCAGGATTGTCTTATCCAGAATGGGGCCTTTAACGGTGGCATTGTTTTCGCCAATAGGGTTGAGGGCCGAAGGGGCAGCAAACGGATTCTGACTGGCGCCCTCTTTTACTTCGACGCCACCTTTCACCGGGACGCTGACTGAAAAGTCAGCATCGAAGGGTATGCACTTGCCGTCCAGATCACTGCATACCTGGTAGTCATAGGTACCCGCAATCTTGAGTGGCGAACCCAGCACTTTCACCCGCTGAACAAATTCACCCTTACCCTTGAAAATTTTGACATCGCAATCAAAAATGTCGTCGTGCTTGGCAATCGGATTGATGGCGGTAACGCCCCCGACAAGTTCGTAACTGGCATGCGGAGTGAACCTGATCTCCGTCTTCGTAGGGCCATCCTCACAAGGGAACTCGGAGGAGTAGAGATACCAGTTCTTCTCGATGGTTGCGGTAAATCGAACATCAATCATATCGCCGGCCTTCGCCGAGGTCACCGAAGGCTCGACTGTCCATTGCGCGGGTTCAAGAATTTGGGCAACTGCCGGGACCAGGCATAGGAAAAAGAGACAGAACGGAAGGAAATACTTCTTCACGGGGATAGACTTTTGATGGAAACGAAGTGGAATGGATTCAGGTTCCATCAACGTTGTGACCCGAATTGCTGATGAAAGGATACAATAGTCTCAATCCCAACAAGAAAATTCCGGATGCCATAATGTTCGTTCGGCGAATGTAGGGCATCGGAATCCAGGCCAAAACCCATCAACACGGTATCCAGGCCCAGCTCTTTCTTGAACAGCGCGACAATGGGTATGCTGCCGCCGTCGCGCGTTGGAATGGGCGTCTTGCCCCACACCTGCTCGAAAGCCCGGGCCGCGGCGCGGAATGCTTTCGAATCAGTAGGTGTGACCGCCGCTTCGCCTCCATGATGGGCTGTCACCTTAACGGTCACGGACTTTGGTGCGATCGACTGAAAATGACGGGTAAACAACTGTGTGATCTTGTCAGGGTGTTGATTGGGGACCAGCCGCATGGAGATTTTTGCCGATGCGGTGGAAGGCAACACGGTCTTGGCCCCTTCACCGGTATAGCCTCCCCAAATGCCATTGACATCCAGGGTGGGCCGGATGCCGGTGCGCTCGAGAGTTGTATACCCCTTTTCTCCGCTGATTTCAGATATGCCTAATTCCTTCTTGTATTCGTCCATGCTGAACGGCGCGCTGTTGAGCGCCGCACGCTCCTCACCGGAAAGTTCAATGACCTCATCATAGAATCCCGGGATAGTAACGCGGCCGTCCTTGTCGTGCAGGGAGGCAATCATTTCACACAAAACGTTCGCCGGATTGGCGACTGCGCCTCCGTAAACGCCTGAGTGAAGGTCTCGGTTGGGGCCAGTAACCTGCACCTCCATGTAGCTGAGACCACGTAATCCGACCGTGATAGAAGGCTGATCAAGTGACAATAATGCCGTATCGGAAATTAAAATCACGTCGGCTTTCAGTTTCGACCGGTTGGACTTTACAAAAGCCCCCAGGTTGGCCGATCCCACTTCTTCTTCGCCCTCGATCATGAACTTGATGTTGCACGGAACCTCGTTGCGCTGAATCATGATCTCCAACGCCTTGATGTGCATGTAAAACTGTCCTTTGTCATCGCACGATCCACGAGCATAGATCTTGCCGTCGCGTACGGTAGGTTCAAAAGGGGGTGAATTCCAGAGAGCAACCGGATCAGGTGGTTGAACATCGTAATGGCCATACACGAGCACCGTAGGGCGACTGGGGTCGACCTGCTTCTCACCAAATACGATCGGATGGCCCCCTGTCTCCATCAACTCAACATGATCCGCGCCTGCTTCCTTAAGTTTTTGCATCACAAACTGCGCAGCCTTTCTAACGTCATCCTTGTGTCTGCTGTCGGCGCTAACGGAAGGAATACGAAGCAGCTCGAACAATTCAGAGAGATACTTCTCCTGGTTCTTGTCAATGTAGTCTTTTACAGAGGTCATGGGAAATGGAATTCGGAAGCCAAAATTAGGGCTTCAGGAAGTGATTAAGAAATGGCGAGATCAGGTCAGTGTTGATCAGAAAGGTGAGGAGGTACGCGAAAAACAGCGAACACCGGCTCGGTTCGCACACCGGCTTCTCCCATCCTCTTGCGAAGCTCCTCTGAATTGATCACTTCTTTTGCTTTGTCAATGTTATCCGTCGCAAACATAATTTGGACCATGTGTGAATTGTCGGCGTTGGTGGAGATGGCGCGAAGTTCAAGATTGGCCTTAACCCGGATAGGCTCATCCTCATCGAAGACTTTCTTCCAGTGATCAAAATCGTTTACCTCATGGGATACGCCTAAGCGGTATGGCTTGTCGGTTGGGGTTGTAACGCGAAACTTGATATCGAAGAAATCAAGCATCGGTTCGCTGGTGACCCCTTCGGCCTCGAGTGTTTCACGGAATTCCTGTGAACGGAAGGCGGATCGCGCCTCCTCATGACTTTTGGTCAATTCAAAAACGGTGATCAGGTTGGGGTCATCAGGACTGGTGAAAATGCTGATCCTTGAATCCGGGTCAGAATGGGTCTTGTAGGCTTTCAGCCAGGCTTCGTAATCGCGAACCTCATGCGTCAAGGCTACCGCCGTGCTTCCCGAATAAGGGGTGAGGCGAACCGAATCAAAAGCGCTGGATTTATCCTTATTGGTTGTGGGTGTTCCACAGGAAATCCAAAGCAAGGCCAAAACGAGGCAGTTGAGGGAAGTGCGCAACATAGACATAGGAAAAGGTAGCAAAAATCCCCTATTCTCCCGGGATAATGACCAGGTTACTTTGAAGTGAAGTTCCGGTTAAATACTCGCTTAGCGCTTGAACCACAAGGGGTTGAAATGCGTTCTTTACCTAACCACCACTACGAAAATGAAGACATTACGAAAATTGGCGATTCTCGAATCGCTGGATGCTATGGATCATGTCCAGATGGAGAAGGTTATGACTTACATCCGGGAAATTCTGAAGCAGGATCGCCCGGTACCTGATCGCCGAGAGCGTCAGCAAGCCATGGAGCAGATCCGGAAGGCACTTCAGCCGCAGCAAACTCTGAAACCCCAGTTCTAGCCCGGGAATGACTTAGCATCCCAGGTTCTTTTTCAGATTTCGGGCCGGAATTCCTCCAAAGTCAAATCCATCCGACTTGTCTTCCCGCACGGAAGCTTGTTCATCAGGCTTTGTGACGACCGGTTTCTCTTTCTTCTTTTTGACAATCGATTTCTTCTTCGCAACCACAGGCAACGAAGGAAGCACTATTTTCAGGAAAGTGCCATTCCTCCTATATTCGCCATTATTTATACTTATTCTAAATAGCGTGTCAACGGTTGCCAGGTCAGTTGCTTCGATGAAGCCGGGGGAGTCGGCGGTGGTTTCCGGATTCACGGACGAAGAGCTTTCGGTCAAACTGCTTGAGATGGGCTTTCTCCCGGGGTCGGTGGTACGATTCAATTTCAGTGCACCTTTCGGGGACCCCATTTGTGTACACGTTTCCGGGTTTGATCTTTCCCTCCGTCTCGAGGAAGCATCCACCATCATCATCCTCGACTAGATGACCGCAGCGAATCGCCGTAAGATTGCGTTGGTAGGAAAGCCTAATTCGGGCAAGTCATCATTATTCAACCAACTCACGGGACTGAAGCAGAAGATCGGGAATTTCCCGGGCATAACCGTTGACAAGCGCACCGGCCGCACACAGCTGGATGATTCCGCCGAGGTGGAGATCATTGACCTCCCGGGGATCTACAGCCTTTACCCGCGCACCCTCGATGAGAAGATTGTGGTTGAAATTCTTACCGATCGACGCAATCCAGACTATCCGGATTGCATCGCGGTGATTGCCGATGCCACCAACCTTAAGAATTGCCTTTTGTTGTTGACGCAGCTGGTGGACCTTGGGCTTCCGGTTGTGCTTGCGCTGAATATGATGGATCTGGCTGCCAAGTCCGGGCTTAGCCTCGATGTAAAGAAACTTTCTGCAGCGCTTGGACTTCCTGTAGTCATGATTAATGCGCGCGAAGGCCGAGGCATTGATCAATTGAAAAAGATGCTGGGTAGGGGGGTTGAAGTCTCGCCTAAACAAATCTTCAACGCCGTCAACGTGGGTGAGGCGGCCGTGAAGGAGGTGCAGGATCACTTTCACCTTGCAACACCGTATGAGGCTTTTCAATACCTGCAGCAGGCAGATAATCTGGCGTTTCTCTCCGGCGCCGACAAAGCGTTTGTCAGGGAAGTCGCCCGTCGACATGACTTTTTCCCACACAAGTTTCAGGGCGTGGAAACGATTCACCGGTATGCCTTCATTCAGCAGGTGCTGGATGGTGTAATTATCAAATCGCCACGCAAGGATTGGAAGGGACCTTCCAACAAATTGGATCGAATACTCACCCACAGGATTTGGGGCTACGCCATATTCTTTGCCATTCTGTTCGTGATCTTTCAATCGGTGTTTGCCCTGGCACAAATCCCCATGGATGCCATTGACCGGGGCTTTGCCGGATTGAGCAGTTTCCTTACGAAGCGATTGCCGGAAGGCCCGCTTTTTGAATTGATCTCCAGTGGAATTGTGCCGGGTATCGGGGGGATCATCATATTCATTCCTCAAATCGCGATCCTGTTTGCGTTCATTTCGGTATTGGAGGAATCGGGCTACATGTCGCGCGTGGTATTCCTGATGGACAAAGTGATGAGAAAGTTCGGAATGAGCGGCCGCAGCGTGGTGCCACTTATCTCCGGGATGGCGTGCGCCATTCCAGCCATCATGGCCACCCGAACGATTGACAACTGGAAGGACAGACTGATCACCATTTTCGTCACGCCACTCATGAGCTGTTCGGCGCGGCTGCCCGTGTTTGCAATCCTGGTGGCGTTGATCATTCCCAAAATGCGGCTGCTGGGGGTTATCAGTTTGCAAGGGGTTGCCCTTATGGGATTGTATCTTCTCGGATTTGCCGCGGCCTTGTTTTCGGCCCTGTTGCTGAAAGCCATAATCAAGGTGAAAGAACGCAGCTACCTCATCATGGAGATGCCCGCCTACCGGATGCCAAAGTGGTCAAACGTTGGCTTCACCATCGTTGAAAAGACAAAAGCCTTCATCGTGGAGGCGGGCAAGGTGATCATTGCCGTCTCCATCATCCTTTGGGTCTTGGCCAGTTATGGACCCATTGACGTGATGAACAACGCGCGCAAAACGGTGAGCGAACAAACGATGAATATGCGCCTTACCCAGGAGGAGTATGAAAATCGTGTTGCGGCCTATAAACTGGAGCATTCTTATGCTGGCACGATCGGCAAATGGATGGAGCCCGTTATTAAGCCCTTGGGGTTTGACTGGAAGATCGGTATCGCGCTGATCACCTCGTTTGCTGCGCGTGAAGTATTTGTGAGCACCATCGCCACCATCTACAGCCTGGGGAGCACGGACGACAACATGACCATCAAAGACCGCCTCAAAGATGAGATCAACCCTGAAACCGGGGGCCCTCGTTTTACTCCGGCCGTCGGATTTTCGTTGCTGGTGTTCTACACATTCGCCATGCAGTGCATGAGCACGCTGGCCATCGTCAAGCGGGAGACCAAAGGTTGGAAGTGGCCACTGGCGCAGTTGTTCTATATGACCAGCCTCGCGTATGTTAGCGCATTGATCGTTTATCAAGTGCTCTCCTGATTACATATCTTGCGGCCGCATTACCGCGTCATCCGTGAAAAGCAAGCGCATTGGCATCCTTGGCGGCGGACAGCTGGGCCGCATGCTGATTCAAAAGGGATTGGATTGGAACATCCCCTTCACTGTTCTCGATCCTGATCCGCAGGCTCCCTGCTCGACCATCGCTCCTTTTACCTGTGGCAAACTGACCGACTACGAAACGGTGCTCAAATTTGGGGAGCCTTGCGACATCGTAACTGTAGAAATCGAAAACGTCAACACGCGCGCACTCAAGGCACTTGAACTACAGGGAAAGCAGGTCTTTCCTCAACCTGAGATCATTGAGTTGATTCAGGACAAGCGCATACAGAAGAAGTTCTTTGTGGATCATGGCATCCCCACCGCAGATTTTATCCTCACGGCCAACCGGGAGGACGTGAAAGCCAATGCGGGATATTTGCCAGCCGTGAACAAGCTGGGCCGCGAAGGGTATGACGGGAGGGGCGTCCAGGTACTCAAATCATCATCGGACCTTTCACTTGCCTTCGATGCCCCCGGCCTGCTGGAGAAGATGGTGGATATTGATAAAGAGATTTCGGTCATTGTTGCGCGCAACGGTAGCGGGCAGACCGTTGCCTTTCCGCCGGTGGAGATGGTTTTTCACCCGGATGCCAACCTGGTCGATTTTCTTTTCTCTCCCGCTGCCATTGACCACGAGGTTTGCCGACGTGCGACAACTATTGCGCAAGAGGTAATTAACGAGCTTGGCATGACCGGGCTTCTTGCCGTGGAAATGTTTGTTACCCGCGACCGCAAGATATTGGTCAATGAAGTTGCACCACGTCCTCACAACAGTGGACACCAGACCATTGAAGGAAACATTACATCTCAATACGAACAACACTTGCGTGCGATTCTGAATTTGCCATTGGGCGATCCCGGAATTCGACATCCCACAGCCATGGTTAATCTGTTGGGTGAAGAGGGTCATACGGGAGAGGCCCGTTACCTGGGTCTGGAGGGCGTGTTGGATATCCCGGGTGTATACGTGCACTTGTATGGAAAGCGTTCAACCAAACCTTTTCGCAAGATGGGTCACGTGACAATTGTTGATGACAACGTGGAAAGTCTGAGGAAGAAAGCCAACTTTGTACGATCGACGCTAAAAGTAACCGCATGGCCAAGCCAGTGATCGGCATCATCATGGGAAGTCAATCAGACCTCGGCATCATGAAGGAGGCTGCACAGTTTCTCGAGGAGATGAAAATCCCGTTTGAACTAACCATCGTGTCCGCTCACCGGACACCGAAGCGGATGGTTGACTATGCGGCGACGGCTCGCGCAAGGGGACTTCGCGTCATTATTGCCGGTGCAGGAGGAGCAGCGCATCTACCCGGCATGATCGCCTCAATGACCTCGCTGCCGGTCATCGGCGTTCCGGTCAAGTCATCCAATTCGATAGACGGATGGGACTCAGTTCTATCCATTTTGCAGATGCCATCCGGCGTGCCGGTGGCCACCGTGGCGCTCAATGGCGCCAGGAATGCCGGCATTCTTGCCGCTCAAATTCTGGGTTCTTCGGACACGGCGATTTCCAAGAAACTGGACCGATTCAAGAAATCCCTCCAGGAAAAAGTGGAAGAATCGGCCAAAAACGTCGGCCGGAAAGGCTGGAAGGCTTCTTAGAATTTGATCTGTCCCTCGTGGACGACTCAGAATTTGCCTAACTTTTAACCCTGTTTTCCGACGACAGGGATGAATCCGAGATCCAAAGGCTGGCTAAAAGAATACCTGGAGTTTCGCCAGAAGCTGTTTCTGGCGATGACCTCCGAAGGACTTCGCTCGGCACACCCGGATTATTCACTTTACAAAGTGCTGCAACCCACCGGTCTCATGTACGGTCAGCCGGTAACCCCGTTCGAGTTCAGTGAAGCGGCTGCCTGGAATAACCGTGACCGTCTGAAGGTATTGCTGGCGGAGAGCCTGGTGAGCAGTTCATTCATTTTTAACGATCGGACGGTTGGCAATTCCCAGGAACTTTCGGCGGTGCTACTTAAGACCCTGGAGAGCATCAACCTCTTCTACCAGCAAGTGTTTCCGGAATTGGCACCTTCAGCCAGAACATTCCTCGGAAGGAAAAAGGAAACGGCTGAATTGGCGGAACAGATTCTTGAACGCCGGGTGGATCGACTGGACCTGAACAGCAACTTCTGGGTTCGCTTCTTCCAGTCGAGCCTCTTGTTTCTGGACGTTTTTATTTTCGGCCAATGGGCACATACGCACGCCGATAAAATGGTTAGCGATTTTTTTCAATACGAGCGCGATGAATTGCGCACCTCGGTGGTGAAAATCATGGCGGTAGCTGCCCATGCCAATGAGAATCTTTCGTATGAAGAACGCAAGCTCTTAGGCTATTTTCTTCAGAGCTCAGGCCTTTCAGTGGAAAAGAGAAAGGAGTGTCAGGAGATTTTTGAACGAGGTGTTCCCGTGGAGGAGCTTCAGTTGCCCACAAACAACTCCTGGATTCTGAAGAAGTACTTTCTGGAGATAGCTATACTTACCTGCTGGGCTGACCGCCGTGTTGAGGCGAATGAGTTGGACGTGCTGAACCGGCTGGCGGGGATCATGGGGTGCGGACACGATGACGTGGAGAGTAGTCTGCTGGCCGTTGAGGGATTTGTTCTCGAACACTGGAAGGAACTGGACAACTTGCAGGATAAGAAGAGTTTTGAAGAAGTGAGCCAGGAGTTCATTCAGCGAATGGCGAGCATTGCGGCAAGGAGCAAGGCACAGTTGATGACCGAGGCGCGGGCTTCGCGTGAGTTGATGCGATTGTTGATGCGGGCGCGTTCATCGGAATTGAATAGCGAAGAAAAGGAGTCCATGCGAATCGAACTCATTGGCATTCTGCGAAAAATCAAATCACTTGCCATTATTACGTTACCGCAGCACTTTCTCACGCTGCCGGTCCTGATGCAGATATTCCCTAAAAATTTTGTCGCCGACGTTTTGACGGACTAGTCGTTGAGATTCTCAGCGATTGACTTGTCCTTCTTGGGGATGATCACCGAGAAGACAATGGAAAGCGTGAGCGTAAGAATAATCATGGAGAAGGACAAAAGCACCGGGATTTCAAAGTGTATGATTTCCAGCAGCATCTTGGCGCCGATGAAAAAGAGAATGATCGAAAGCCCCTTTTGCAACAGGTAGAACTTATCGATGATCCCGGCCAGAAGAAAAAACATGGCCCGAAGACCGAGTACGGCAAAAATATTGGATGTGTAAATTAAAAACTCATTTTGCGTAATGGCAAAAGCAGCGGGGATCGAGTCCACGGCGAAAATCAGGTCCGTCGTCTCAATGAGCACGATGACCAGAAACAACGGTGTGAAGTAGAACTTGTTCTGTGACCGGAATATGAATTGCCCGCCGTGTTCGTCCTTGCTGATGGGGAGGTAGGCCCGGCAGAAACGCATGATGGGATTCTTTTCCGGATCAATTTTTTCATCACTATCCTCAAAATAGATCTTGATTCCGGAATAGATCAGGAACACGCCAAAGACGTAAAGAATCCAGTGGAACTGCCCGATCAGGTAGGCGCCGACAAAGATGAAGATACCCCGAAAGAATACGGCGCCCAGGATTCCCCAGAAAAGCACTTTGTGGTAGTACTCCTCCTTGACCGTGAAGTATTTAAGGATGAGCAAGATGACGAAAATATTGTCGACCGAAAGCGCGTACTCGGTAAGGTAGGCAGAGAAGTACTCCAACAACGCATCGGTGCCTCCATCTGCACTGTCATCAAATTGATAGACAAGGTATCCAAACAACGTGCTGATAAATACCCAGAAGATGGATTGGTATAAAGCCGACCGGGTAGTGATTTTGTGCGCTGTTTTGTTCAGCACGCCCAGGTCGATGAGCAGAAATACGACTATGATAACTGCGAAGACCCCGAAAAGAATAGTCTCAGCCTGGCTATGGTTGCGGAACAGGGAGAAGAGATACATCGATCAGGGTGCTGTGTAAAGAGAGTGATGACTAGGAGGCCATACAAGCTGATTAATCACCGTCATTGGGGATCAAAGCTAGGAATATTGATGAACCTATGAAACATGGTTGGACTATATACGCGGGGGTCCCACCAAGGAAACCAATGAGCTACCAATTGATGACTCCCCGGATCGAAAAGTGGAGGGTGTCTCCCAAAGCCAGTTTTTGATAACCCAATACCTGATAGTGGGTAATCAATGGCTTACCATCGACCTCATCAAATTCAAGGGTTAGTGTTCGGTGTGCGTGATACAGTTGGGTGTCCTCCTGAACTATTCCCTCGATCTTCCGAACCCGCTGGAGTTTTCCTGAGTAGAACAGGGTCAATAAAGTGAGTGGCGATTCAGCGCTGATGTATCGCTGAATGCTCAAATTGCTTCGGGGATCATCCAAGGGCCCTTCGCTGCGGTAGGAGTCCTGATACAGCCGTTTGTTGATCAGGTCCAGGGCCTGAAAGGTTTCGAATTCAGTTTCCCAAAACCTCCTGGTTGGGACTATCGTGGTATCAGAAAGGGTAAGGCCTACGGAGGCCGTCTTGGTTAATGAAACATGGCGTTGGGCGCATTGGTCAACCTGTTCTGCCAAGAGGCCTTTGATGTCGATCGACAGCCGGGATACTTGTGAAGGCTTTGGCTCGCAAGCCACCACCACAATTACACCGGCGAGAATCCGGACTAGTCCCTTCATAGCTTACAGGCCCTGCGATTCGGCAAGCAACTCGGCCAGGTCTTTCACCTGCACGGCCGCCTCTTTGTTCTTGGCCTTGACACCGTCACTCATCATGGTCATGCAGAAGGGGCACGCCACTGCAACGGTAGTCGCCCCGGTAGCCAGTGCTTCTTCGGCGCGCTCCACATTAATATCTTTTCGCCCCGTTTCAGGCTCTTTGAACATCTGGGCACCTCCCGCCCCGCAGCAAAGCCCTGTTGAGCGACACCGCTTCATTTCCACGAGATCGGCATCAAGCGATTCAAGTACAGCCCTTGGGGCTTCGTAAATGTTGTTGGCTCTTCCCAGGTAGCAGGAGTCATGGTACGTAATCCGCTTGCCCTGGTACGATCCGCCTTCCCTGATTTTGATTTTTCCTTCATTAATGAGCTGCTGAAGAAACTCAGCATGATGCATGACCTCGTAATGGCCCCCGAGGTCGGGATATTCGTTACGCAAGGTGTTGAAGCAATGAGGGCAGGCGGTGACAATCTTTTTGACCTGATAGCCATTCAATACCTGAATAACTGCGGTGGCCTGCATTTGAAAGAGAAATTCATTTCCGGCCCGTCGTGCCGGATCGCCGGTACAGGTCTCTTCTGTTCCCAGCACAGCAAACTTGATTCCGGCGGCCTGAAGAATCGTAACAAACGCCTTGGTGACACGCTTATAGCGGTCATCGTACGAGCCGGCACAGCCCACCCAGAAAACAATTTCCGGGGACTCTCCTCGGGCGGTCATTTCGGCAAGTGTGGGGACGGGGGTCATGAATTTCGCGAGTTACGGGTTCAGGAGTTTTCTTTCGACCAATTGAAACGGTCAGCGGCCGGAAATTTCCATGGAGCGAAATTGGTTTCAATATTTTGAAACATGGAATTCCATTGCGCCGGTGAGCCGGATTCCTCCATGGCGACATATCGACGCAATTCGATAATAATATCCAACGGACTAATCATCACCGGACAAGCTTCCACACAGGCGTTGCAACTGGTGCAGGCATTGATTTCTTCCTTGGTGATATAATTACCCAACAACGTCTTTCCGTCGTTCAGCCCGGCGCCTCCCTTGGCCAGGCTGTTGCCAACTTCTTCGAGGCGGTCCCGAACGTCCATCATTACTTTGCGTGGCGACAACTTCTTGCCTGTCTGATTTGCAGGACATTCGGAAGTGCACCGGCCACACTCCGTGCAAGAATAGGCCGACAGCAGCGCGTTGCGTGAAAGATCATTCACATCTTTAGCGCCAAACCGTCCAGGTTCACCGCCGGATGGGGCAGCAGTTTCAAGGCCCAGCATGGACCTTACTTCGCGGGTAACAACGGGCATGTTTTGGATATATCCCTTCGGCTCAAGCCGGGCGAAGTAGGTATTGGGAAAAGCAAGAAAGATATGGAGGTGCTTGGAGTAGGTGATATAAACGGCGAAGCCCAGGATTCCGATAATGTGAAACCACCAGCAGAAGCGTTCAATAATCACAAGCAGCGAAACGTCGAGTCCGGAAAGCAGGGGCATCAAGAAAGAACTGAAGAACAAGTTGCCCGTTGCCGTATAGTGCTCATGTTTGCCCTGAAGCAACTGGTCACTGGCATTCATAAACAAAATGGCCCACATGAGGATTATCTCCGTGATGAGAATCAACGCTGCGTCGAGGCGGGGCCATGATGTCATCTCCGCGCTCCAGAAGCGGGGAATCCGGATGATGAAGCGACGAACAAGAAACAGGAGACATGCCAGCATAACGGCCACAGCCAGGAATTCAAAGAAGTTCATCAGCACCGGGTAGACCGGTCCAAGCAGGGGAGAAAAGATCCTGTGCGTTCCGGCCAGTCCATCGATGATGAATTCCAGTACCTCAAGGTTGATGATCAGGAAGCCGGCATAGATAAAAAAATGAAGAAGGGCAGGGAGCGGTCGCTTGAACATCTTCTGTTGCCCAAAAGCCACCAGGAGCACATTCTTCCATCGCTCTGCCGGGCGATCCGCCGGGCTATTGGTTTTACCCAGCCTGATATTGCTCCTGATGAATAGAATGCGGCGGCGGATGATGAAGCCTGCAACGAGAAGAACTATGAGAAAAGCTACCTGCTGGATCATGAAAGAGATTCGATTTCAAATTAATCAGGAATCCGGACAATCCGTCGCGACAGGGGGAATTCGGTGGAAATTTGCAGCCTTTCTATTTTTATATACTTTTGTGGCCCCGTCAGAAATGACGGGAATACCTCAGGTGACGTAGCTCAGTTGGTAGAGCAAAGGACTGAAAATCCTTGTGTCGGGGGTTCAATTCCCTCCGTCACCACCAGGACAACCCGGGTCAAATCGATCCGGGTTTTTTTGTGGGCTTCAGGACTTGAAGATATCAACCTGTCCCGCCAGCAACTGATCCAGGCTGTCCCGTTTTCTTATCAGTTTGGCCTGACCATCCAGGATCATGATCTCAGCGGGACGATAGCGGGAGTTGTAGTTCGATGCCATGGAGTATCCGTAGGCGCCAGCATTGTGAATGAGTAGTAGGTCGCCTTCGCGAACCTCATTCAATTCACGGTCTGCAGCGAAGGTGTCGGTTTCGCATACATTGCCCACCACCCAATAGCTTTTCTTGTCGCCTCCCGGGTTGCTCACATTGGTAATGGTATGATACGCGTCATACATCATCGGCCGGATGAGTTGATTGAGGCCCGAGTTAACACCCACAAAGGTCGCCTTGGGTGTAGGCTTCACGACATTGACCTTTACGAGGAGAAACCCCGCATCGCTCACCAGGAATTTCCCCGGCTCCATCCAAAGTTGCAGGTCGCGTCCTTCGCGCTCGTTGAAGTCGCGAAAGGCAACGGAAAGCCTTCGGCCAAGTTCTGCGACATCGGTTGAGCTGTCACCGGGTTTGTAGGGCACTTTGAGTCCGCCTCCAAAATCGAGGAATTGCAGACTGGCGAACTCCCGGGCCAGGCCAAAGAGAATGTCAGCCATTTTCATGAAGACATCGAGGTCGGTAATCTCGGAACCTGTGTGAATGTGAAGGCCGGTGAGATTGATGGCATAGCGGGTAATGAGTTTCCGCATTTCATCCAGCGCGTGAATGGAAACACCAAACTTGGAATGACTGTGCCCCGTTGAGATCTTATAGTTACCCCCTGCGAGGATGTCCGGATTGAGCCGGATTACACAGGGGACCTGGTTTCCGTATCGCTTGCCGAATTTCTCCAGCATGGGCAGGTTGTCCAGGTTAATGGTCAGGCCAAGTTCAACGCCCTGCACGATTTCATCAAAGGCCACACAATTGGGAGTGAACATGATGTCTTGCGGGAGGAACCCTGCCATAAGTGCGATTTCCGCTTCCTGGATGGAGACGACATCGACACCGACCCCTTGCAGCTTCATGAAGCGCAGAATGGAGAGGTTGGTCAGGGCTTTGGCAGCGTATTTGATCCGGGCGGTACCGAACGATTGACGCAGAAGCTGGATTTGCCTTTGAATGATGGCTGCGTCATAGATGTAAAGCGGCGTGCCGAATTCTTCAGCAAGGGACGCAAATGAAATTCCCTGGATTGAGCCGGCTGGTGATTTAAACATAATGCGCGTCAAATATACACTTCAACCTGTGTTCACGCTCGTTGCGTACCTTTGAGGACATGAAGTTGTTCTTCCGTCAGTCGGGTCAGGGCCGACCGCTTATCATTCTGCACGGTTTGTTTGGCTCCTCCGATAATTGGTACACGCTGTCCAAGACTTTCGCCCAGCACTTTAGCGTCTATGTGCTTGACCAGCGAAACCACGGGCAGTCACCCCACAGCGCAGAAATGAACTACCAGGCCCTTTCGGAAGATTTGCATGAGTTTGTGTTGGAGCATGGACTCGAGCGGCCTGTAATCATTGGTCACTCGATGGGAGGTAAGACGGCCATGAACTACGCCGTAAAATACCCGGACCAACTGGACCGGCTGGTAGTAGTAGACATTGTGCCCAAAAGTTATCCGGTCCATCACGATCATATCCTGGACGGACTGCATGAGATTCCTATTGAACACCTCGCATCCCGCACAGAGGCCGATACCCTGCTTTCGCGCAAGGTGCCTGAGGCTGACGTGCGCCAGTTCTTGCTGAAAAACCTCGGCAGACGACCGGACGGAGGTTTCGAGTGGAAAGTCAACCTGAGTGCCATTGACCAAAATATAGAGGCGCTCGGTCTGGGCATGATTTATTCAGGAAAACATGAAGGCCCTTGCCTTTTCATTCTTGGCGAAAAATCCAATTATTACAAACCGGGTGACGATGTGCGAATCCGATCCATCTTCCCCAAGGCCGAGATTGTCACCATGGACACGGGTCATTGGGTGCAAGCCGAGAAACCTGCAGAGTTCGCGCAAATCGTTTTATCCTACCTGGCCCGCTGATGGACGATTTTAGAAATATCCTCTTTCTGGACATTGAAACGGTGGCTTGCTCCCCTACGTACGCCATGCTCGAAGAACGACTGAAAACACAATGGGCCCGGAAAGCCAATTTCTTTCGGCAACGCGATGAGTCGCTTACAGACGAGGACTTGTTCCGCGAACGCGCCGGCATCTATGCAGAGTTTGGCAAAGTCGTAGTCATCGCCATTGGGAAATTTTCAATCAATGAATCAGGAGAGCGCATATTGAAGACCCGGTCGTTTGCCCATCATGAGGAGGCAATCCTGCTAAATGAATTCCGTGGCGTGCTGGAGAAGATGGATCAATCCCAGGTCAGGTTCTGTGCGCACAATGGTAAGGAATTCGACTACCCCTACCTAAGCCGCCGAATGCTGGTGCAGGGCATTCCCCTCCCCGAGTCCCTGAACCTTTCCGGCAGGAAGCCATGGGATATCAATCACCTCGATACACTTGAAATGTGGAAGTTTGGAGACTATAAACACTACACTTCACTCGATTTGCTGGCCACGTTGTTCAACATACCCACAAGCAAGGGGGATATGGATGGATCGAAAGTGAATGAGGTTTACTATCAGCAGCAAGACCTGAAGAAAATTGCTGAATATTGTGTGGGCGATGTTGTCGTCGTCGCCCAGTTATTCCTTCGCTTGAAAGGATGCCCGCTCATTGAGGCGCGCAACATTATCGCCGCCTGAGCAACCAAACGTATGTCAAAGAAAAAATTTAAGGAAAAGAAAGAGAAGCGCCACCAGGAATTGTCCTCGGGATTGCGAAAAATGCTGCTTTCGCTCTTTGAAGAGAGCGCGGGAAAGTCGATGCACTTCCGGCAATTGGTTCGGGAGTTAGGCGCGAAGAATAAGGCCGAGAACAAGGAAGTTTTCCGTCTGCTGGACGAACTGGAAGAATCCGGGAAGATCAAACAGCTCGCGGACGGAAGTTATGCGTCCACCAAGAAGGTGGAGACCGTGGAAGGCGTCGTGGATCACGTAAACCCGCGGTTTGCCTACATCAAAACGGGTGAGGAGAATGATGTCTATGTACGGACGCAGGACCTGGGATCGGCCTTGCACGGGGACACGGTAAGAATCTCCATCATCAGCAAAAGGAAAGGCCAGAAGCCGGAGGGACGCGTGGAAGAAATTGTGAAGAGAAACCGGACACGTTTTGTGGGAAGACTCGACGTCACGCCAAACCGTTTTGCTTTCGTCGTTCCGGATTTCAAGAAGATTTACCAGGACTTCTTCATCTACCAGGAGAATATTGGCAAGGCCCAAAACAACGACAAGGTCCTGTTTGAAGTGACCCGCTGGGGCGACGGAGATAAAGCACCGGAAGCGAAGGTGGTGGAGATCCTTGGTAAAACAGGAGAGAACGAGGCGGAGATTCACTCCATCATGGCTGAATTCGACCTTCCCTTCCGTTTTCCTGCCCACGTACTCAAAGAATCTGAAAAGATCAATGAAGAGATTACGGACAGAGAGATCAAGGGACGTCGTGACTTTCGGAACATTATTACGTTCACCATCGACCCGGAAGACGCCAAGGATTTTGACGATGCGTTGTCATTCCGTAAACTGGACAACGGCCATTTGGAGATCGGGGTTCATATCGCGGATGTTACCCATTATGTGAAGGAGGGTACTCACCTGGACGAAGACGCCTTTGATCGCGCCACGTCCGTGTACCTCGTCGACCGCACGGTGCCCATGCTGCCCGAGCGTCTTTCCAACCACCTCTGCTCACTCAGGCCGAACGAAACCAAGTTGACGTTTGCAGCGGTTTTTGAAATGGATCATCGCGGAAAAATTCATGGCGAGTGGTTTGGTCGTACCGTGATTCATTCCGACCATCGATTTACGTATGAGCAGGCGCAAGAGGTGCTGGAGACGAAGCAGGGAATGTTTGCGGAGGAGTTGACGCTACTGAATGACTTGGCGCATAAGCTGCGCAAGGAACGTTTCTCCCGGGGTGCGGTCAACTTTGAAACCGCAGAAGTAAAATTCAAGCTGGATGAAAGAGGGAAGCCCCTCGCCGTCATTCCCAAGATTCGCAAGGACGCCCACAAACTCATTGAGGAGTTTATGTTGCTGGCCAACCGGGCGGTGGCAACGTATGTGCACAAAATGGGAAGAGGAAGCGATCGTCTCACGTTCGTTTATCGCACGCACGATCTTCCGGATGCAGACAAGGTCAACGACTTTGCGGAATTTGCCAAGCAATTTGGCCACAAGGTGAACACCGAAGAGAAAGGTATCTCGCGATCGTTGAACAAGTTGATGGATGAAATTGAAGGCAAGCCCGAACAGAATGTGCTCCAATCCCTGGCCGTGCGCGCCATGGCCAAAGCCAAGTATACGACGGAGCCCAAGGGTCATTTTGGCCTGGCGTTCGATCATTATACCCACTTCACTTCTCCCATCCGGCGCTACCCGGACATGATGGTGCACCGGCTGTTGCAGCACTATTTGGACCACGGCAAATCGGTAAACAAGACGGCCTTTGAATCGAAGTGCATTCACAGTTCGGAGCGTGAAAAGAGGGCCGCAGACGCCGAACGTGCCTCCATCCGATACAAGCAAGTGGAGTTCATGAGCCTGCAGGCTGACAAGGCCTATGCGGGTATCATTACGGGTGTGACTGACTTCGGAATTTTCGTTGAAATAATTGAGACCAAATGCGAAGGCATGGTGCGACTCGCCGACATGAAAGACGACTTTTATGAGTTGGATGAACGCAACTACCGGGTGATCGGGCGCAGAAGGAAAAAGGTGTATCGGCTGGGCGACGAGGTGGAAGTTCATGTGAAAAAGACGGACATTGACCGTCGCCTTATGGACCTGGCCATGGAATCTTCTTCGAATGAAGCACCCTGGGTATCGCATCGTCAACAGCGCGGAAGGCGTCATTGAATGTATGGAACACCTGCTGACGCTTCTTGAGGAGGAGATCCGGCGATTCCGGTTCGAAGGCCAGCCGCGGTCGCTTTACGATCCTATCCGCTATATCATGTCGCTTGGAGGCAAGCGCATGCGGCCCCTGTTGACGCTGTTGGCGTATCGGCTCTACCGGGATGATCCGGCGAAAATTGTGCGGTACGCAGTAGCCGTGGAGGCTTTTCACAATTTCACCCTCATGCACGATGATATCATGGACAACGCTCCATTGCGACGGGGAAAGGCAACGGTTCATGAGAAATGGGATGTGAATACGGCCATTCTTTCGGGTGATGTGATGCTGGTTAAGGTGTACAACCAGTTTCTGGACCTGGAACCGGACAAACTGCGGTTGGTACTTCAGCTGTTCAATGAATGCGCAACAGGTGTTTGTGAAGGCCAGCAATTGGATATGGAGTTTGAATCGATGGACCGTGTGAGTGAAGCCCGATATCTTGAAATGATAAGGCTCAAGACGGCTGTCCTGTTGGGGTTTAGCCTGGAGCTCGGTGCCGTGTTAGCCGGTGCGCCGGAGACAGACCGGTCTATGCTCCGTCAATTTGGGATCGATTTGGGAATTGCTTTTCAGCTTAAGGATGACCTGCTGGATGTGTATGGCGACAAAAAGAAATTTGGGAAGCAGCAGGGTGGAGACATTGTCTCAAACAAGAAGACGTATTTGCTTATCGCCGCGCAGCGAAAATCCAACGGCAACATGGCGAAGGAATTACGCCGGTGGTTAAAGGCCACGAAGTTTGATAAGAAAGAAAAGATCAGGAAGGTGACGGCCATCTACGATGAACTGGACGTTCGCAGATTGACCGAAAAGAAAATCGGCGAGTTTGTGGATCGGGCCTATGCATCCTTGGGTGCGCTAAGTGTGTCGGCGCGGACGGCTTCGTTAAAGTCATTCGTGGAAGAACTTGCCGCCAGGCAGCGTTAAGTCACGGTTTCATGGCTGCTCCCGGTAATTTTCGGGAATAGCGATACAATCTTGACCGTTCACCTTTTGCATTTTCTCCGAGGGTATAGTAGCAACTCCCGTCCCGGGACCATGCGATGGCCTCCCCCTGAGGTTCTTGTTCGTAGGCAAGTTCTACGGGTGGTTTCGATAAAGCCTGGGGTATCGTTTCATCCTGCGTTCGCCTCCAATAGTAGATGGATTCGTAAGATTTGAGAAGGATCTCGTCACCGTCGCGGGAAATATCACCGGCAACGATTCGCGTGACTGGCAGCGTGAGCACGGGTTCCGCCAGTAAGGTGTCGGTTAAGAACGGGTACCTTACTTCGAACAGGGTAACCGCTTTCTCTTTTTTCGAAACCAGGTAAAGGTTGTTTGTCCTGGGATCCACCATCATCGCCTCGGTATCGCGTGGACCACCGGAAAGCCTGACGTACAAGGTGTCGGCAACAGGGAGACTGGCCTGGTCCTCCAGCGAAGGTTCGGGGAGCCGGTAGATAACCTTGAGGTCGTAGCGTTCATTATTGTCCCCGATATCACCGACATAAATCCACCAACCCCCATTGGGACCTGGCCCCAGGGCGATGTCTTCCCAATCGCGATTGCGGGCGTTGGTCAGGCGCCAGGTACCGATGGTTTTGGCGGCAGTGTCAAGAAGAAAAAGTTCTGCGGGATGTCCGCTGTCATTGTGCGTCCACAGGCATCCGGGATATCGCTCCGAGGCCGCAAGACCGGAAGCTTCTTCCAGTGAATGGTTGGTGTTTTTCCCTAGCGTATGCCCGAGAGTAAATGGGCCTTCCGTTTGGTTGGTTTTACCGCATGCCATTAGTCCAAGAAAGATCAAGCAGGCTATTCGTGTCATCGAATTGGTCAGGTGTCAAGTCCGGGAACGAAGGTAGGGGTTGTTCTATAATGAACAGTTACCTTTGACCGTGTGATTCAACAGCCTTTGGAACCGGAAGACGAACAGGACGACGAGTTATTCGAACACCATCGGATCGTGGTCGACGGCAAACAGGGCATGGTTCGCATCGACAAATTTCTGATGGACCGCCTGGCCAACGTCACACGCACCAAAATCCAGGAGGGAATCCACGAAGGACTTGTTCGCGTAAATGAAAAGCCGGTCAAGCCCAACTATAAAATAAGACCGCGCGACATCATCACCGTGAGCTTCCCCGAGCCGCCTCGCGACACGGATGTGGTTGCTGAGAATATCCCGCTCAACATTGTTTATGAGGATGAGGAGATACTCGTGATCAATAAGCCGGCGGGTATGGTGGTTCACCCGGCTTATCAGAACTGGACCGGCACCCTGGTGAATGCACTTGTCTATCACTTTCAACAGTTGCCACACATGAAAGGCAACGAAGGCAGACCGGGATTGGTACACCGCATTGACAAGGACACGTCGGGTCTTTTGGTAATTGCCAAGACCGAGCCGTCACTTACCAAACTGGCCAGGCAGTTCTTTGAACACACCATCGAGCGAACCTACTGGGCCCTGGTCTGGGGTGAGCCCGCGGCGGAGAAAGGAACCATCGATGTGAATGTCGGCCGAAGTCCAAAGGACAGGCGAATCACGGTGGCATTCCCGGCGGGTGATTTCGGCCGGACCGCCATCACCCATTATTCCGTGCTGAGAAGATTCCGATATGTTTCATTGGTGGAGTGCAAACTTGAAACGGGCCGCACGCACCAGATACGCGCCCACATGAAGTATCTGGGTCATCCGCTTTTCAACGATGCAACCTACGGGGGTGATCAAGTGCTGAAAGGGACGACGTTCAGCAAATACAGGCAGTTTGTTGAAAATTGTTTTTCAATCCTGCCTCGTCAGGCCCTTCATGCCAAAACCCTGGGCTTTGTTCATCCAACCACGGGGGAATTCATGCAGTTTACCTCCGAACTACCCGACGATTTCCTGCAAGTGCTCGACAAGTGGGATCATTATGTGAAGTACAACTGATCGTCAAATGGACTCCGCGAAAAAGACGCGCTTGACGCGGTCGCTGGTGCTGGTGAGAATCTCATAAGGAATGGTCTCAATCCACTGAGCAACCTGTTGGATTGGTAAACCAGGGCCGAAAATGGTTGCTTCATCACCCTCATGGACAGGGATCCCGGTAACATCCACCATGGTCATGTCCATGCACACGTTGCCTTTTACGGGGGCCAGCTTTCCATGAATCAATACATTTCCACAGCCATTGCTCATCCGTCGACTGAACCCATCGGCATATCCAATGGCCAGGGTGGCAATAGTTGCCTCCTTTTCCACTTTCCCGCGACGGCCGTAACCGACGGATTCACCCGCCTTGAGCCTTTTTACCTGAGAAACGATAGTCTTCAGGGTGGCCACCGGATGAAGGTTGGCATTACCCTCGGCCGTGGGATCGACGCCATAAAGGCCGATGCCCAACCTGACCATGTCAAATTGAAATTCAGGGAAGCGGAGAATGCCCGGTGAATTGAGAAGATGTCGCAAGGGGCGATAGCCGAGCGTTTTATCCAATCGTTCGGCCATGGTCACAAAATGTTTTGCCTGTTGACGTGAAAAGTCATCATGCGACTTTTCATCAGCACCGGAGAGATGGGAGAAGACAGAAGCCACCTCCACATTACGGTGACCCCTGAGCAGGCCCTCCACTTCGTCCAGATCTTCCCAGGCAAACCCCAGCCGGTGCATTCCCGTGTCAAGCTTAAGATGGATCCGGCAGGGCCGGCCATTCAGGAATTCGATGAATGAACGGAACATGCGAAGACTATATACTTCGGGTTCGAGATGATGCTGCAACAGGGTGTCATAGCTCTCCTCGGATGGATTCATCACCAGGATTGGAAGCGTGATGTTGTTTTTGCGCAGTTCCACGCCTTCGTCCGGAAATGCCACACCCAGGCAGTCTACCCGGTGATATTGCAGCAGGTTGGCAACTTCCTCACTGCCGCTGCCGTAGGCGAAAGCTTTTACCATCGCCATAATCCGCGTATTCGTCCGCAATCTCGACTTAAAGAAATTCAAATTATGGACCATCGCGGTCAGGTTGATCTCCATAACCGTTCCGTGGGCTTTACGTTGCAGCCTTCGGGCAATTCGTTCGAACCGGAAAGGCCTTGCCCCCTTGATGAGCACGGCGCTGTCACTAAAGACCGAGAGGTCAACTTGATCAAGAAATGCTTCTGTGCTCAGGTAGAAATTGCCAGCCGGCAACATTGCCTTGTGCTGACTGAGAATAGGACCAATGCCGATAAACGTAGTGATGTCGCTTCGGATCAGGCTGTCCACGCGTTTGATCAACTCTTCCGGCTCAAGGCCTGATTGAAGAATGTCAGACAGAATCACCACTTTATTTCTTTTCTGTTGAGTCCTCAGGAAATCAAGGCTGATCTTCAGGCCGGCAAGGTCATTGTTGTAGGAATCATCAATCAGCAGACTCCTGTGTACACCCTGCTTCAGTTCAAGGCGCATGGGGACGGCATGAAGTTGGTTAATCCTTTCCTGGATGGTGACTGGGACATACCCCCGCATCAGAAGGAAGGCTACCACATGAAATGCATTCTCCTGCATGGCCGGATCCTGGAACGGGAGATCCAGTTCAAAATCATTTTTCAATCCGGTAATCCTGAAGTGGCTCGCGCCTATTCGTACAATCTGGATATCGGCGCCCTGACCAAATCCCCAGCATAGCGTGCGAATCTCAGCACGGCGAAGGGCTTCATCGATCAGCGCGTGATCTTTGCAGTAGATGGTGATGGATGCGTGTGAAAATAGCTTCGCCTTTTCATCGGCCTTTTCGCGCATGGAGTAGAATCCTTCATTGTGTGCCGTTCCCAGGTTGGTGAAGATTCCCAGGGTGGGCCTGATGATAGGCTCCAGTTTCTGCATCTCTCCGGTGGTGGAGATGCCTGCTTCAAATACTGCCAGGTTATGAGTTTCGTTAAGCCCCCAAACGGAAAGCGGCACACCCAGTTGAGAGTTGTAACTCCCGGGACTCTTCAGGACGCGGCAATCCGGTGACACGACCTGGTGGAGCCATTCCTTGATGGTTGTCTTCCCGTTGCTTCCCGTTATGCCCACTACAGGAATGGTAAACCGTTGACGATGATGCGCGGCCAATTGCTGTAGCGCGAGCAAGGAAGAAGAGACCCGGAGGAAATTGGCTTCAGGATATGCAGTGGTATCCGTTTCCGATTCAATCACAAACTGGCGCATGCCCAGGTTGTACAATTCACGCAGGTAGCGGTGGCCATCATGGCGCTCACCCTTTATGGCAAAAAAGATGGAAGTCTCACTCACCACAGGCTTGCGGCTGTCCGTGACCAGCGCGTCAATCGCTCGATCCTTGCGGAGAATGACGCTCAGGGGTGAGATGAAGGCAGCGAACTCAGAAAAAAACATAACAAGCTAAAACAGGCGACCCCCATTAGGTACGTTTTTGTCGGCGACGGTGAGTACCACATTTCCGTCTGCATCGGGAAGGCCGGTTACGAGAACCTCCGAAACAAAGGTGGCGATCTGCTTGGGGGGAAAATTAACCACGCAGACGACCTGTTTTCCGGGCAGTTCCTCCAAGGTATAATGCCGTGTAATTTGGGCGCTGCTGCGCTTGACCCCCACGTCCGGTCCCAGGTCCACCCAGAGCTTAAAAGCGGGTTTTTTGGCCTCTGGAAACGGTTCTGCACGGACAATCGTGCCCACCCTCAGATCAACCTTTTGAAAATCTTCCCACGTAATCATCTATTTGCTTATTTTGTATGTTCAAACGCCGATAACCCACAGACGCCGGCTACGTTGAAGAACCTGACTATGAAGTTCTACCGTTTTCTGCTCATTCTCTCCGCGGTGGCTTTTACCTCCCTGGCAGCATTTGCCCAGGAGGAGGTTCCGGTTATTGAAGGTCCCGATCCTTTTCATCGTGAAGTGAACTACAACGAAGATAAGATATTGATCCATGAGCAGCCGAGCCAGGTAATTCAGCATCCCGGCGTTCGTGATTCGGCCCAGGTTATCACCCCAAAACCAGTTAACCGCATGTCTCGTCCGGATATGCCGCGCGAAGGTCAAAAGGCTAGGCAGGAGGATGACGCCCTTCGGTTCAATTTCCTGTACTACATTATTCAGAAGTATAAGTTGTCCGACATCATCGAGCACAACTAGCCTTACGGCATCTCTTTCCCCATTACACTTCTTAACAATTCGAACCAATCCTGGCGCTCCAGGTTTATCGGCATGGATCGGGCCGCCTCTTCGATTCGCTCGGCTTTCGTTGAACCGATTACCGGAAGAACGCCGGAAGGATGTTTCATTAGCCAGGCAAGCGCCAGTTGGCTGTACGTGCAGTTGTACTTTGCCGCCAGGTTAAACAACAGTCGTTCTTCCACTGGCATAGTCTTGCCGCCGCCGAGCGGAGACCACGCCATGGGGCTCACCCGGAACTCCATGAGGATATCCAGGTTTCCATCAAACAAGGGAGAGATTTCAGACAACGAGAATTCAATTTGGTTGGTGACCAGCGGGAACGGTAACCAGGATTGCAACATCCGAAACTGAGAAGGCGTAAAGTTTGAAACACCGAAGTGCAGCACTTTACCTTCTTTCTTCAGTTCGCCAAACAGGGCAGCCAGTTCTTCTCCATTCATCAAGGGATCCGGACGATGGATCAACAGGACATCCAGGTACTCGGTTTTCAGCATCTTCAGTGAGTTTTCCACCGACCAACGGATGTGGGCGGCGGATGTGTCGTAATGCTTGATCCGCGTAGAAGGTCTTTTGACAGAAGGAATCTTGATGCCGCATTTGGTAATTAGCTGCATGCGAGTACGCAGGGACGGCTCCTGATGAATCACATTCCCGAATCGTTCTTCATTGCTGTGATCACCGTAGATGTCGGCATGATCAAAGGAGGTGACGCCCAGGTCCAGCGCCGTGCGAATGAGCTTGTCGATTTGTTCGGTTGAAACCTGATGCCAACGCCAGGCGCCGGCAATGATTCGCGAGCAGTCAGGGCCGTCGGAATGCAGTTTCTTTCGTTCCATTAAACTAAGATAAGCAGATACCTCGTACGAGGAGCAAGCGGAACGGTCCTGGCTAAGTTAGTTAATCAGCGACCCTTGCAGGCGCAGCAGCTCAGTTTCGGAAACCTTGGCGTTGAATCGGGCAGCGATAAGCCGGTTGTAGGCGTCGGCGAGACTCTGCTGGGCGGTGCGCAGTTCGATGAACGTCGTAATGCCGCGACGGAATCCTTCCAGGGCGATATTCACATTCTCCCGGGCCAGCAGGATATTTTCTTCTTCGATCGCCAGCACTTTGAGGGAATTGTCATAGCTCGTGTAGGCTATCCGGATTCCGGCCGTTACAATAGTCAACTGCTGATCATAGATGAGTTGTTGACGTTCAATGTTGATTTTCGATTGACCGATCAGCCGGTTGGTGTTCATCCCGTTCAAAATGGGGATCGTCACGGATAACCCGAAGTTGTACCCCTTGTTGCGGATGTATTTCTGCGCCACCGGACTCGTTTGTAGTTCGTTTTCCGTGCGGTTGAAGTTATACGAGGAAGTAAAATTGATTACTGGTGAGCGGCTGGCGCGGTTTTCCCACAGCGACTGTTCAGCCACAGAAATGCTTTTCCGCTGCGCCACCAGGGCCGTATTGCTGTTCTCGATGTTCGAAAGAATGTCTTCCAGTTTAATGCTGGCGATGATTGGTATCGAATCGGTTACTTCAAAATTATCGGGCAACCCCATGGCCAACTGGGAATTCAGCTGGTCCTTGAGTTGCTGAATGAGTGTCAGCTGAGCCAACGCCGCGGTTCGGAAGGCATTCAAGTCCACCTTGGCCTGGAGCAGTTCGGGTTTGCCGCCAGTGCCTACCTGCAGTTTACGCTCGGCAAGTTTTACACGCTCCTCACTCACCGACATTTGTTCCTGGATCGCCTTCAATTGCTGCTTTTGCCGAACGATGCCATAATACGTGGCTATCACACTCGCAGCGGAGTTCACCATTTGATTCCGCACATTCAGTTGGCCCAGCGCTTCGAGCTCATTGAGTCGTTTGCGCGTAGCAAACATTTTCGTGCCGTCAAAAAGTGTCCAAACCAATTGGGCGGACGCATTGGCATTTGTCGATTGTACCCCTGATCGCAGGGTCTCCACGTTACTGAAGGTTACGTTACGCGAATCGTTGGTGTTTTTGACATAGGAGCCCTGACCGTTGATGGTGGGAAGAAAGAGGCCAAAGGAAAAGCGACTGTCATTGGCGGCCAAGGCGGCCGAATTTTGAAGCAGACGCACGTCGTAGTTCTTCTGCAGAGCAAGCTGCACCACCTGCTCTACGGAAACGGATTGGGCAAAGGAGGGAAAACCGATGACTCCCGCCACCAGGAAAATCAACAACTTACGCCTCATACACGGGTTGCTTCGCAGGAGGATGAAGTTCAGGGGTGCCGTAGTCGATATGCTTCTTCTTGCGTGAGAGATAAGTGTACATGGCCGGGATGACATAGAGGGTTAGTACCAGCGAGAACAAAACCCCGCCAACAATGACCACACCCAGCGGGATGCGGCTCGTGGAGGCGCCTCCGAGCGACAGGGCCAGCGGCAAGGAACCTAGTGTCATGGCCAGGCTGGTCATTAAAATGGGACGCAGTCGAAGTCGTGAGGCGGTAAGCACACTGTCAATCTTGGTCAATCCCTCTTCACGCTTTTTGTTCGCAAATTCCACGATAAGGATACCATTCTTGGTCACCAGACCGATGAGCATGATCATGCCGATCTCGGAGAATATGTTGAGTGTCTGCTTGAAGACGAACAGTGAAATAAAAGCTCCGCAGATAGCGAGGGGCACAGTGAACATGATAATCAACGGATCGACAAAACTTTCGAACTGGGCAGCGAGAATCAGGTAGATAAGCACGAGGGCCAGGATGAAAGCGAATGTTGTATTGCCTGAGCTTTCCGCAAAGTCGCGCGATGAACCAGACAGCGACGTCTGAAACGTGTCGTCAAGTTCCTCTTTGGCAATTTCCCGCATGGCATCGATCCCGTCGCCAATCGTTTTGCCCGGTGCCAGCCCGGCAGAAATCACGGCTGACTTGAATCGATTGAAATGATAGAGCGACGGTGGCGTGGTGGATTCTTCCAGGGTAACCACATTGTCGATCGAGACCAGCTCGCCGGAGTTCGTACGGACATACAGCCGCTTGAGATCTTCAGGATCATCACGATCCACGCGCGTTACCTGGCCAATCACCTGGTATTGCTTGCCCTCCTTGGTGAAGTAGCCAAATCTCAGGTTACTGTAGGCCAGTTGGAGTGTCTGCGAAATATCCTGCACACTTATGCCGAGTTGAGTTGCCTTTAGCCGGTTGATCTTCACGAGCAACTCGGGCTTGTTGAACTTCAAATCAACATCCGCGTTGGTGAGCACAGGGTTGTCCTGAGCAGCGGAAAGCATTTTGGGAATGGCAGCCTTCAGTTTCTCAAAATCGTTGTTTTGAATGACAAACTGAACGGGCTGCCCGCCCCGGCGGTTGACGGCGATAGTCTGTTCCTGGGTGACAAAGGCCCTGCCTTCCGAGAAATTGGGAAGATACTTGTTGACGTCATCCACGATCTGCTGTTGCGATCGGAAGCGATCATCCTTGGGTACGAGGTTGACGCGCACAGATCCATTGTTTGTTGAACCAAACCCGCCTCCACCACCCACAAAGGAGACAACGGTCCTGGCTTCGGCGACGGAGTCAACCACAAACTGGGTGACCCGGTCCACATACTTGTCCATGTAGTCAAAAGATGTTCCTTCCGAGCCTACCAGGTTGACGCGGAATTGATCGCGGTCTTCCATGGGTGCCAATTCCTCCTGGATGTTGATGCTGATCAGGTAGACCGCCGCCAGACAGGCAACAATGATTACAAACGCCATCCAGCGAACTTTCATGAACGACGCCAGGCTGCGCCGATAACCGTTTTCCATGCCGATAAAGAACGGTTCGGTCACCCGGTAGAACCAGGAGTGAGAGTGCTGTGACCGTGTGAGTTTGACGCTCAACACCGGAGTGAGCGTCAAGGAAACAAAAGAAGAAATCAATACGGCGCCGGCCACGACAATACCAAATTCACGGAACAGACGTCCGACAAATCCGGGCAGGAATACGACAGGAAGGAATACCACCGCCAGCGTAATAGAGGTGGAGATGACCGCGAAGAAGATCTCGCGTGACCCCTCGATGGCGGCCTTGTACTTGTTCATCCCGCCTTCCAATTTCTTGTATATGTTCTCCGTCACAACAATCCCATCGTCTACCACCAGGCCGGTAGCCAACACGATGCCCAGCATAGTGAGTACGTTGATGGAAAAGCCGAGCAGGTACATGATGAAGAAGGTGGCAATTAGCGACACCGGGATGTCGATGAGTGGACGAACAGCGATAAGGAAGTCGCGGAAGAAAAGAAAGATGATCAACACGACCAGGATGAAGGACACCACGAGTGTTTCCTGCACTTCAATGATGGCCCGTTTTATGAACTTGGTCTGATCGGTGGATACATCCAGCTTGATATCAGCGGGCATTTCGCGCCGGATTTCGTCAAGACGCTTATAGAATTCGTTCGAGATGGAGACGTAGTTGGCTCCCGGCAGCGGTACAAGGCTCACGGCAATCATCGGCGTACCGCTTTCCTTGAGGGATGTTTCTTCATTCTCGGGTCCCAACACGGCCTGGCCAACATCGCGGACACGTATGTTGCCCTGCTCGGTGGATCTAACAATCACATTGCCGAAGTCATCTTCCGAATACAGTTTTCCAAACGTGCGGACCGTTAGCTCAGTAGCGTTGCCGCTGATCTTGCCCGAAGGCAGTTCGACGTTTTCTCGGTTAAGGGCCTGTTGCACATCGAGGGCCGTGAGGTTGTAGGCACTTAGTTTGGCCGGATCCAGCCAGATGCGCATTGCGTAGCGCTTCTCGCCCATAATACCCACGCTGCTCACGCCGTCAATGGTCTGCAAGCGCTCGACCAGCACATTGTTGGCATACTCGGTCAATTGCAGGGAATTGCGTGTGTTGCTCTGCACCGTCATGCTGATGATGTAGTCGGCGTTGGCATCGGCTTTCTGCACCACCGGTGGTGCCGTCAAATCCTGGGGGAGCGAACGGACAGCTTGCGACACCTTGTCGCGCACGTCGTTGGCGGCAGCCTCCAGGTCGACGTTGAGGTTGAACTCAAGGTTGATATTGCTTCTTCCCACCGACGAGTTCGAGGTAATGTTCCGGATACCCGGGATGCCATTAAGGGCCTTTTCGAGGGGCTCGGTGATCTGCGATTCAATAATGTCGGCATTGGCTCCCGAGTACGATGTGCTCACACTGATGTTGGGAGGATCAATGGCGGGGAAGTCACGAACCCCGAGGTACGAGAAACCGATGGCACCGAACAATACCAGCATGATGTTCATCACGAAGGTGAGGACGGGGCGCCGGATGGAGAGTTCGGAAATATTCATGCCGCAAGACGTTTAGTCCTTCTGGGTAACGGAGGTGATCTTCACTTTCGAACCGGGCCGTATGGCCATCAATCCCGTGGTGATGACGGTGTCGCCTGCCTTGATGCCCCGGAGAATTTGCACGTAGGACGAGTCCCGGATGCCGGTTTCGACAATTTGAAATACGGCGCTGTCCCTGCGCAGGAGGATGACGCGTTTGTTGCGGGCCTGTGGAATGATGGCCTGGGTAGGCAACATTATCGCGTTGTTGTCCTTCCCGAGCTCCAGGTGAACACGGGCGAATACCCCGGGCACCAGTTCTGCATGTTTGGCCGTGACTAACGCCCGTACCTTGAGGGTGCGCGTTGTTTGCTCCACGTTGCCCTCGGTGGCGATGACCTGCGCCGTGTGATCTACTTGTCCGCCATCCACGCGAAAAGTCACATGGGAACCTTTGGCGATATTCTTGGCGTATTTCTCCGGAACGGAGAATTCCAATTTGAGCTGACGGACATCGCGGAGGGTGGTGATGATGTCCGCAGTGGAGAGAAATGAGCCCACACTCACGCGGCGTAACCCTAGCTGCCCTTCATAGGCGGCACGAATTTCCGTCTTGGAAATGGCAATCTCTGTGGATTGAATATCGGCCTTCAGGTTATCGACATTGAGCGCGCTCAAATCATAGTCCTGCTGACTGATGCCGTTGATGGACAGCAATTCTTTCTGGCGCTGAACGGTTTTGATGGCAATCTGCAACTGCACCTTGAGTTTACGAAGTTGTGCTTGCAGATCCTGGTCAAACAGTTTGACCAGCAGGGTGCCCTTGGAAACAACCGATCCCTCCGGAATATTGAGCTGGATGATGCGGCCGCTTACTTCCGACCGGATTTGTGTTTCTTCGAGCGGCAGCAACGAGCCCGGCACCTCAATGTCCTCGGTAAGGGCGCTGGTCCGGGCGACAAAAGCCTCCACCGACATAGGCCCACGTTGGCGCGGATTCATGCCCCCGACAGGACGGGCGGCAGGACCGCCTTCCTTTTTGCTTTCGCAAGCAGCCAGTAATAAAACCAGGAGCCAGAAGACTCTGTGTGGGGTGACCAGGGACATATTAAAAAGTACAATGAGGGGGCAAATTTCGCACCAAGAGACCTCAACATCACAGGTTTATGGCAAAACTATGCCAGACGGTCATGGGGTTTGACCGTTGGTTGAGGAGCCTGTTAGAGTGCAGGATTCTGACAGGTCAGCGGCTCAGGTTCCTTTGTGCTGGAAACACTTTCCATTTTTACTCGCGGTCATTCGCTTGCAGCGGGTTCCATCGGCCGTCTTGCCGCTGCACCGTACGGTTTTGTCCTTGAAGTGATCATTGGGTTTGCATATGGCACACGGCGTCTTCCCTGCCTTCTTAGCGGCATCAAGCGTTATGTCTTTGGCATCGCCGGAGAGATTGCAGTCGGCAGTATGGTACTTCTCGCCCTTGTCGGAGGCGTATACGGTTTGGGCAGCAGCGCGGAGGCAGGTGATCGCTACAAGCACAACAGCCACGAACAGGATTCGCTTCATCATACAGTAAGGTTTTGTGATTCGAAAGTACGCAACGTGTGAGTGTGCGGCAATGATGCTAACGATGAGTGGAGAACGTCCAGATCGGGCAATCCACCCGGTTGACCACCTGCTCGGCGATGCTTCCGGCGAACAGGTGCGACAGGCCGCGACGGCCATGGGTACCCATCGCGATGCAATCGGCTTTGATTTCCGATGTGAAGTTGAGGATGCCGCTGGGTTCACGGAATTCATCGCGGGTATTGACTGTGAAATTGGTAAGCTGGTGTTGATTGGCGAACGCGGTCAGTCGTTCCTTCTCGTCGGCGCGACGTTCGAGGTTATAGGGCGTATTGATCATGAGCAGGTGGAGCTTAGCCTGGAAGAAGTTCTGCAGGGCGCGCACTTGTCTCATGAGTTCGGAATCCGCATCGAAAGTCGTAGGCACCACGATGTTCTTTATGCTATCGAGCGATACATTTTTCCGGATGGCGAATACAGGCACGGGGGAAAAGCGCACAATTTTTTCGGTGTTTGAGCCGATCAGGTATTCTTCCAGGCCTGATGCTCCACGGGTGCCCATCACTACCAGCTCGATGGCCTTGTCCTTGATGAACTGGCGTATCGTCGGGGTTACCGGACCTTCCTGCACGAAGAACTCGGTCCGAACTGAGGTGGGATACTGGGCTTTCAGTTTTTCATATTGCGAGCGGGCATCCTCCTTCAATTCTTTGATCAGGTTGGGATCAAAGTAATACGGTGCTGCGCCCAGCGCACTCTCGTACATCACAGGCAGGTCGACCGCTTTGAGCACATGCACCGTGCCTCCGGTCTGCGTGGCCAGCTGCAGGGCGAATTGATACGCTTCGCGCGATTCCGGCGAGAAGTCGCAAGGGACAAGGATGCTTTTCATGGCAGGTGCTTTGAATTACCCGAATATACCCTGAAGCCGTGACGTATTCCATGAGGATGGTCAACCCTGATGTTGATGAGCGTCAATGTACCCGGGACGGGAGTTGAACCCGTACAGCCATTACTGGCCACAGGATTTTAAGTCCTGCGTGTCTACCAATTCCACCACCCGGGCCAATTTCATTTGGTGTCGAGTTGATGGTTTCGACGGAAAGGCCTAAAAAACAGAATGATTTGGAGAAATCGTGATTTCTGTGCGAGAAATCACCAGATCACCAAATCACTCGATCACCAGATGAATCTGAGCGGGAAACGAGACTCGAACTCGCGACCCCGACCTTGGCAAGGTCGTGCTCTACCAACTGAGCTACTCCCGCTTTTGGCCCTTTTCTTTCAAAAGGGACTGCAAAGTTAAACCCGATTAGCAAAACTGCAAATTGGCCGCCGGAAAGGACGTCATGCCTCCGTGAGCGGAGCGGGGGCGATGAATAACTCATGAAAGTAGAGCATGGCCTTTTGGAGATTTTCCTGAGCCTGATCGCTCAGCCCAATACCTATTTCCCACTGCTGTCCCTCAATGGCGAGTGTGAAGGCCCTGGGAGTACGGTTGTAGAGTTCGCGCGCCAGGTAGAGCACCGTGGAAGGGTCCAGGTTGTGGGTTGAAAAACTCCTTGACATGCGTACTTCGCTTTCATTCCAGGCAAAGCCTTCGTTCAATGACGTGCGGGTGGAGTCTACAAAGATCACCTGGTCATACTGGCTTACGAGCGCGGCATCTTCGACTTGCAACTGATAACGCTGCTGCCAGTCCATGTGCGCAAAAGACTTTTCGTTTAGCTCAACGAATTTCCATCCCAGGCCGTCATCTCCCCGGCCATCGTTGCCGATGCCAACCACCAGCGTCCGTTTAGTTCCTGTAGCGTTCATCTATCAACTGATTGGCGTGGTCATAAACTTCCAAATGCAGGGACATCTGCCCCAACGACTGGGTGGCGCAGCTCAGGCAGGGATCATAGGCACGGATCGCGACTTCCACCTGGTTCAGCATGCCGTCAGTAATGGTACCCTTTTGACTGAGAACGTGGTTGGCCACCCATTTCACGGCGCGGTTCATCGCCTCGTTGTTGTGCGTGGTCGACACAATGAGGTTGCATCGGGTGATCATTCCCTTTTCGTCTACACGGTAGTGGTGGGTGAGGGTTCCACGGGGCGCCTCAATGATTCCGATCCCCTCGAGCCGGTGCGTTCCCTCACGCACCAGGTCTTCACTGAGAATTTCAGGATCGTGCAGAAGTTGCTGCATAACTTCCGCGCAATGCAGCAGTTCAATGAGCCGCGCCCAGTGTGAATACAGCGTGCAATTGTTAGTCTTTCTGCCGCTGGCTTCGAAGAACAGTTTTCGTTCAGCTTCGGCAAAGGGTGTCGGGATGGCTTGACAAATATTCAACCGCGCCAGGGGTCCGACCCGGTTCCAACCCCGTTCCCGCCCAAGATCCTTCAGGTAGGGGAATTTCATGTATGACCATCGCTCTACCCCTTCGCGAAAATATTTCTCGTATTCATCGGTGGAGACGTTGTTCAGCGTAACGGCTCCGTTGCTATCGATGGCTCTCAGTTTGCCATCATACAGTTCCAGGTTACCCTGTTCATCCACCAACCCCAGATGTCCGGAAGGAAAAGCGGCGAACGTGTCCATCAGCAACTGGTTTTTCGAATGGTAGTCCTTGATCAGGTCCAGGACTTCTGTCGACCATTCGATCATCGTCTCAATGCTGGGGATATCCGAACCGGTCAGGAAGGAGTCCCGCTCTTGCTGGGTAAGTGTCTTATACATGCCGCCGGGAACGGCCGCGATGCCATGTATTTTCTTTCCGGCAATGGCCTGGATCACCTCCTGGCCAAACTTTCGCATGAGTATTCCTTTGCGGGCCAATTCTTTGTTGACCGCGGCTACCGCCAACACATTCCGTTTTTCAACGGGTGCGTCCATGCCGAACAACAGATCCGGCGAAGCGAGGTAGAAGAAATGAAGCGCATGAGACTGAAATACCTGTGCGTAATGAAGCAGCCTTCTCAGTTTCCTGGCGGCAGGGGCCAAGTCCCAGGGGTCAACGCCCACGAGCTGGTCGATTGCTTTCGCGGCGGCAAGGTGGTGACTGACCGGACAGATCCCGCAAAGCCGCTGAACAAGTACCGGGGCCTCCCAATAGGGCCGACCCTGGATGAAGCGCTCAAAGCCGCGAAATTCAACGATGTGGAAGAAGGAATCCTTCACTTTGCCGTACTCGTCCAGATGGATCGTTACCCGACCATGGCCTTCCACGCGCGTCACCGGATCGATCGTTACCTTGGTGTTCATGGTCAGTCGTATTTGAATTCTGAATAGAGCAGAGAATAGTCTTCACCCCAAAGCAGGCTCTTGATCACTTTCCAGATATGGGTCGCTGACGGCGGACAGCCAGGTATGGAATAGTCCACCTTGATGATCTCGTTGCAAGCATAAACCCGATCCAGAATTTTCGGCAGGTCTTCGTGATAGGGAACAATCGACGCTCCGGGTTCGCTGGTCACACTATTCAGATAGGCTTCCTCTAGGCATTCGCCCAGCGGTACGGTATTGCGCATCGCGGGCAGTCCGCCCCACACAGCGCACTCGCCCAATACAACGATGAGGTCGCACATCTCCCGGAACTTTTTCAGCGTTTCAATATTCTCAGTGTTGCAGCAGCCCCCTTCGATCAACCCGAGGTGACAGCGCTGCGTAAAGTTTTTGATATCCGTTAGCGGCGACTTGTTGAAAGAAACCAGTTCGGCGATGTCGAGTAGTTCTGTGTCAATATCGAGCATGGACATGTGGCAGCCGAAGCAACCAGCCAGGGATACGGTGGCAATGGTTTTCTTCTCGAGGTTGGTGCCTTTGGGTTTGGGAAGCGCGTGGTGTTCAAAGTGTTTTTGACTGGATTGAAGGTCAAATACGCGATCGCCAAACGGCTTGGATAAACTCTTCCCGCGCACGATGATGGCTCCAGTGGGGCAGAGTTTCATGGCTTTCTCGGCGGCTTCGTCGTTTAGGGTAGCTTCCTGCTCGTAGTCGATACCGACCATCGTTTCGTTGCCCCGGTTGATGTAACTAAACACGCGCTTGCCATCGTCTGTAAACACCTCTTCGACGCACCGACGGCATTTGAT
>JAYRNL010000222.1:0-37476 GCA_041912235.1 Cyclobacteriaceae bacterium | reverse complement strand
TTTCAAAATGTCTCCGCACCATTTCCTCCGCAGCCCCGGGCTCGATATCACCCACTACCACCACAGCCATCAGCTCTGGCCGGTACCAGTCGTGGTAGAATCGTTTGATAACCTCTGGCTTAAAGCTTTTCAGGATGTCTGGCTTCCCGATGGGCAGCCGATCTGCGTACCGGGATCCTTGAAGGATATAGGGCAGAGATTTCTTGCTCATCCGCTCGTCTGCGCCCTTTCCCAGCCGGTCTTCCTCCAGTACTACACCACGCTCCTTGTCGATTTCCTTTGAATCAAACAGCACGCCGCCAGCCCAGTCTTCCAATACCTGGAACCCCTTTTCAAGATTCTCCGGTTTGTCCGTGGGAATGGGGAGTATGTACACGGTTTCATCAAAGCTGGTGTACGCGTTGAGGTCTGCGCCAAATTCAACTCCGATGGATTGCAGATAAGATACGAGGTCATTCTTTTTGAAATGTTTGGAGCCGTTGAAGGCCATGTGTTCGGTAAAATGGGCAAGCCCTTGTTGATCGTCATCTTCCAGGATGGAACCCGCTTTGACGGCAAGGCGCAACTCGACTTTCTTTTCAGGTTTGCTGTTCTTGCGGATGTAGTAGGTAAGGCCATTGGCCAATTTGCCTTTGGTGATTTCAGGCGCAAGGGGAAGTTTCTCCGACAGTTCCTGGCCGCAAACAGGACGTATGACCAGGACAAACAGCAGGAGGAAAAGAATGCGAAAGTGGTTCATAAGAAAGGGATTCTGAAAAAGATCAATAACCCCACTCGCCGGCAATCAGCGATTGCATGGTAGGGTGAATGTTTTTGCCGGCTGCGCAAATCTCCCTGCCATAGAGAAAATTGTTGCTGCCCGCGAAATCGGACACGCGGCCCCCGGCTTGCTGCACGATGAATGCCCCCGCGGCCACATCCCACGGGTTGAGGTTGTATTCGAAGAATCCTTCAAAGCGCCCTGCGGCCACGTAGGCAAGGTCGGTAGCAGCGCTGCCCAGCCGGCGAACGCCGTGCGATTGTTTGAGGAATTTGCGAATAATGGATAGGTAGGCCTCCATTTTCGGGAAGTCGTAGTAGGGGAACCCGGTGGCAAACAGACTCTCGTTGAGCGTGGCAATTGACGAAGCTTTGATTTCCTGATCGTTGCAATACGCAGGACGGCCCTCAACGGCGTGAAACATTTCTTTCTTTGTCACTTCATACACCACGCCAAGAACGGGCTTGTCGTGAAGGGTAAGTCCGATGCTGATCGAGAAGGGCGGAAGCCCGTGTGTGAAGTTGGTGGTGCCATCGAGAGGATCGATGATCCAGAGGTAGCCATTGGAGGAACTGACGGCGGCTCCTTCCTCACCAAGTATGCCTGATCCGGGAAGGAGTTGAGACAGGGTAGAGACGAGTGTCTTTTCCGATTCCTTGTCAACGTAGGATACCAGGTTATTGAACCCTTCCTTTTGCAGAATCTGCGATCGGTCAAAGTTCAGACTCTCCACCCGGATAAACTCGCCCACCTCATGGCACAGCTCCATGACGTGCTGTTCAACCGAAGAGAGGTCAATCATTATTTTCTGGTTTGATGCTTGACAAATGTAAAGAGGAGAATCAATGTGGATATCCACGAAGCGGTTCTTACCACCCATTCGCCGCGCGCAAGATAGGTAACATCTCCTTCCCTCAACATGTTCCCATATAAATTGACCATGATCTCCCGTGTAATCGGGGGCTCCTTGAGCAAGTAGGAATAGAGTATGGGGCCGGCAAGCATGACAATTCCTGCCACCAGCCAACCCCCGCGCAAAGAACCTTCCTGAAGCAACGAAAAATAGAAACAGGCATTCACCGCCAGTATCCATAGCGTGGCCCCCAGGTAGCCGGTATAAACCGACCAACGTGTCCATTCCGGTGTGTGGGCAAGGGCATCGGCAAGAAACAAAGCCCGGGAGGGAGAAAATTTCAACGCGAGGTATTCGATAGCCAGCCAGAAGAGAATGAGGGTGATTTTTCCTGTTCTGACCCCGAGCACCTGGCGTACATAGGCATGGGCGACAAAGGCGAGGGTGAAAGCAATGGCTACGACGATGGCTACCACCACAGAGGTCTGCTGCACGATCGCATGCGTTATGAAGGCGGTGCCCAGACTCAGGAGTACCAGTTCCATTTTTTCAAAGATCGAATCGGTTTCTCCGGTTGGCTCGGCAAGGGCGAAAAGGGGTGTCAATCCAAAAAAGATCAACAGGGGAAACGATGCCATCAACCAACCGCCGGTCATCAGGACAGCCGCGGCGGCGGCAAGCAGGAAAGGTGAAAGGCTAGATTTCTTTTTGGCCATCGATGACTATGACAATTTCCCCTTTCACTTCTTTGCCCTTAAAATGAGCAAGCACTTCGGCAATTGTACCGGTTACTGTTTCTTCATGAATCTTAGTGAGCTCGCGGGATACGGAAATTCTTCGCTGGTCGCCGAAATGAGCCAGCATTTCTTCGAGGGTCTTGATGAGGCGATGGGGAGACTCATACACAATCACCGTTCTGTCTTCATGAGCCAGCCGCTTCAACAACGTCTGTTTGCCCTTTTTGTGCGGAAGGAAGCCTTCAAAGACAAAGCGGTCGGATGGAAACCCGGACTGGACCAGGGCCGGAATCAGGGCGGTGGCGCCGGGCAGGCATTCCACCCTCAGTCCCGCGGCATGGCAGGCACGCACGAGAAGAAATCCGGGGTCAGCAATCCCGGGTGTGCCGGCATCGCTCACGAGGGCAAATGTTTCTCCTCCTTTCATCCGGTCAATCAGGCGGTCGGTTGCCTGGTGTTCATTGTGAATGTGAAAGGCTTGAAGCGGTTTTCGTATTTCGTAATGATTGAGGAGAGCCCCGCTTGTACGTGTGTCTTCGGCAAGAATGGTGTCAACCTGCTTCAGCATGTCAAGGGCCCGGTAGGTGATATCACCGCGGTTCCCGATCGGGGTTGGAACCAGGTAAAGGGATATGTTCCTGTCCACCGCTAAGCCAGTTTGTCTATGGCTTCGGCCATCTTTTGATCAAGTTCCGTAACCCTGTGGCCGGCATCATGGGTTGACAGTTCAATGTCCACGCGGTTCCATGTATTGGACCAGGTGGGGTGATGATTCATCTGTTCGGCCAGGAGGGCAACACGGGTCATGAAAGCAAATGCTTCGCTAAAATCCCTGAACTGGAAAGATTTCTTCAGGCTATGATTGACTTCCTTCCACATGACCGGCAGAATGAGATGTCAATGTTACGCAAATTTCTCCTGAAGCTCGAGCCTTGCCTCAAAGGGCAACAATTCCCTTGATTACTGACACCTTTTTATATACATCGATCACCGCATCGCTTGAGGGCATCATCATCTGGTAGGTCAGACTGACATAATTGCCTTTCCCCGAATGCTTTTCGGTACTCACCACATGACGGGGAAACAATTGACGCAATTCTTCCTGCCGATCAATGGGCACGATAAACTTGAACATGTACAACGACGGCCAGGCATAGTGTTTGTCCAGCTTTTCCCGAAAATTGTCAAACTCGTGCGTGTCCATCAATGAAAAACCGCGGCACACCTGAAGAAGGATGCCGCGGTCAGGAATCAGTAAGGGTTAATAAAATTTGAAGCGCTTGTCCTCGACCTTGGCAGCTTCCTTAAGGGCCTCCGCAATGTAATATCCTCCGCGGCTGCTGAGGGTCTGAAGCAACTGGTTCTTGAACATGGAGAACTCGCCGATGGCCGGCGCTTCAGTCTTGTTGGTCATGTCAATCACCACGACACCATTCTCACCGGCGAGCGGCAACGAACGCTTCCCGCTTTCCAGGGAAAAGGCAGCCCCAACCACCACCGGATCAAAGCCTACGGATGGCATGGAGTTGGTGTTTAGCTTAAGGTCGCTCATGGAATTTACAAGGCCATCGCGGGGGAACAGCTTGGCCAATTCGTCCAGTGCCTCCGTTTTGCCTTTCAGTTTTTCCTGGATGTAACGCCCCTTGGCTTCGTTCCGGACCAGGGGAGTAATCTCTTCCTTAACTTTATCAAAAGCCTTGAAGCCTTTCTTAGTTTCTCCTGTCATTACAGCGACTACATACGTGTCGTTCAGGTCAAAGACGGTTGACACTTTGCCTACTTCGGCTTCCCGGAAGAGCCAGGTAACCATCTGCCTTGCCTCGCCCAGGTTATTGATGCGGCGTTCGGCTGTTCCTACGTCGTTGGCGTCAAATACAGAGAGACTGTCGCGCTTGGCTTTTTCCTTGAATTCATCCACACCGGATAAATCGGAAGCAAATGAATCCGCTTTACGAAGGGCAGTATTGAGCGTTTCATCGCTGGGTGTGATTTCACGTTCTATGGTGGCTACCTTATACGAGGTGTTGTCCTTGACATGGGTCACTTCAATTAAGTGGTATCCGAAGGATGTCTCGACGACATCGTTAAGCAAGCCGGTCTTCTTGGCAGCGAACACGGGCTTTTCAAACTCAGGAACCATTTGGCCGGATACAAACCAGCCCAGATCGCCACCTGCAGAAGCGGAACCATCGGTTCCAAATTCACGGGCCTTGTCTGCAAAGCTGGCACCGGCCTTGATGTCACGCAGGATCTTTTGGGCTTTCTCTTTGGCCGCTTTCTTTCCTTCCGGTGTGTCGCTATCCCACTTGATGAGAATGTGACTGGCCTTGGCCGTATAAATGGTGTCGTTGCCGATGCTTGATACCTTGTAAACGCGGTACTTGCCATCTTCAAGGAGCGGACCGATGACCTGGCCGGCCGTCAAACCGGACCGCTGACTGAGCAATGTGGGCGGCAGTGTGGCAATGGTGTATTTTTCAAAAGGGGTGGTTGCGTCTGAATTGGAACTGGCAAACAAGGAATCTTCCTTGGTATTCTTTAGATCAATGCTAAGTCGGGTCACTTCTTCGCGGATGGCGGCTGAATCCTCGGGGGACGGGTTAACATCAAAAGCAACGTAGCTCATGCTTCGTGTATTCTCGACCTTGTATTTCTTCTGGTTCTTGTTGTAGTAGTCCTTCAGTTCACTGTCAGAGACTTTTACCAGCGAGTCGTTAACTGCATAATAAGGGACATACAAATATTTTACTTCGGCTACATCATTTTGATTGTGATAATCGCGCTCAGCCTCGGCCTCGGTAACATAGGTGGTCTTGATGAGCAGGTTTTCATACTTCAGCCGCTCACGCGAGGGCTGCAGCTCGTTCTTGAAGATGTCCCATCGGATTCGGGCTTCCGAATTTACAGGCATGGCTTCAATGGACTTCAGGTAGTTGATCAGACGATTGCGATCGAAGCGGCCGGCGCTGTCAGTAAATGACGACTTGATGCTTTCGTCAACATTCCGGCCTTGGACCATATCCCAGACTTCGTCGGTGGTCACCCGGATACCTACCTTCTTGTACTCCGGCTGAATGGCATTTTGGTTGAGCAACATTTCCCAGGCCTGGGCTTCCAGGGTCGGATTTTCCCGCTCTCCCGGCTGGCGCCCAAAATTGAGGATGTAACTGTTCTTACGTTCCTGGATCGCGATTTGATATTCTTCCAGGGAAATGGAGGTTCCGGCGATCACGCCAATTTCTTTTTCGTCCCCGCCAAAAATTGAGCGAGGACCGCTGCCAAACAGGTCGCTGCCTACAATGAATGCAATCATGGAAACGGCGATGGCGCCTACGACCCATTTGGTCATCTTTTCCCTCAACGTACTGATCAATGCCATAAATCCTTAGCTGGTTTACCCTGTGTCAACTGCTGACAAAAGAGCCGCAAATTTAAACGGTTTGGTGTATTCGGCAAAGGTGACGGGGAATAGGCCAGGGAGGCCCGGGAAATGGCTTGCGAAGACCGCCCAGGGCCTTTTTATTCCTGCTCGCCGTTGGCGTTGACCTCCACCCGCAAGGTCTCTATCCGGTTGCCTTTTGTAGCCTGGATGGTGAAGGTGAAGGGGGGTATGATGATGCTTTCCCCCTTTTTGGGAAAATCTTCGGTGTAGGCCAGGATCAGGCCGCCCAGGGTTTCATACTCACCGGCCGGCAATTGCCAGTGATAATGATCGTTCAGGTAATCCACCTCTAATCGGGCACTCAGCAGGAAGGTCCGCTCATCAAGTTGTTGTTCGACCAGGTCATCGGCATCGTGTTCGTCTTCAATATCGCCGAAAATTTCTTCGATGATGTCTTCCATACTCACCAGCCCCGAAGTTCCGCCAAACTCATCCACCACAATGGCGAGGCTTCGATGCTCGCGGATCATTTGCACCATCAGATCGTTGGCCATTTCGGTTTCTGCCACCAGGATGATGGGGGTAAGAATTTCTTCAATGGCCTGAGGGTTGCGGAAAAGTGCTGCGGAGTGGCAATATCCCATCGGATCATCAATGCTCTCCCGAAAGATGACAATCTTCGAGTGGCCACTCTCAATAAATACAGATTTAAGACGCTCAATACCTTCATCGATACTCAGGCCGACTATCTCTGTACGCGGCACCATGCACTCACGAACCTGAACTGTGCCGAATTCCAGCGCGTTGTGAAGAATGCGTTTGTCGAGACTAATTTCCTCATCCTCGTGGCTTACCTTCTGCATGTTCCGGAGAAAGTGGTTGAGGTCGGTGAGTCCATACACGGGTTTCTCCTCGGAATAGTTCATGCGGAAGATGTGCTTCAGGACCAGCGTAGACAGGTTCAGAATGGCAAAAGTCACCGGTTTGAGCAGGACGTACATCGCCGCGAAGGGGACGGCAAGCGCCGAGAGCATGAAATTAGGGTTGATGAGAAAAACGCTCTTGGGCAGAAACTCCGCCGTGGCCAGGATCACCAGCGTTGACAGGACTGTCTGAATCAGAAGTACAGAAGGCTCGTTGTTCAGCGACCCCGGAAGGTTGGCGATCAGCACAGGCTCGAATAGGGCGGCCATGCTGTTACCGAAAATTACCAGGGCCAGTGTGTTGCCCACCAGGCAGGTTCCAATGAAGCGGGACGGCGCATTCAGGAAGTAAGTGACGAGTTTACCCGACCAGGAGCCTTGCTTGCTCTGGATCTCCATTTGAAGCCGGTTGGCGGAGAGGAAAGCGATCTCAATTCCTGAAAAGAAGAAGGAAAAAACCAGCGACGCGATGATCCAGGGCAGGAGTGATTCCATTATGCTTTGCTCCGTTTCCGATAAACAAACCACAGGAAGGCAATAATGGCCGGCATGAGAAACAAATAGGCATACACCAGGCCCGCGGTCATCACTTCATAGATGCCCATGATCACCAGGGCTACGCCCGCAGAAAGGAGCAAGGAGTCAAAAAGCTTCATGACGTGGTTGTGGACCACAAAAATACGGAAAAGGCAGGGACTGGTCAGTCCTTGATTTCGAAATCGCCCTCGGGCTTCTTGATCGTGTACGAAGAAAGATCCTGCAAGGCATCAAGCCCTGTGCCATAGATAACCTCCGTTTCCAGTTTGATGGTGACAAATTTCTCGGTGAATATCTTTTTGCTCGTCGGATCACAGAAGAGTTCTTCCGTATTGAGTTGTTGATTCTTTTCCATATTCTTCACTTCCACGTTGCCGCGACCGCGCCACCGGTTTTCTTTTTTGAAATAGTAGGCATGGTTCGCCCGCAGGCTCGAAGTCAGCTTCCCATTGACATCGTAGAATTCAAGATAAAGGCCTTCAGGAAACTCACGATCCCCATTCTTGAATTCGAGGATGCGCTTGGCCTTGAGTTTTGACTTGATCTTGTCATTTTCGGCATGAAGCATGTCAACATCGGCCGCCTCGCGCAGGGGTCCTGTATACTCCACGGGCTCACTGACCTGCTTTTGGGTACAAGCAGACATTGCGGTGACCAACAATGAGAGAATCAGGATTCGCATAAATAAAAAAAGGCCCCGAAACGGGGCCTTTTTCCGTATAACTGTAATTAATCTCTTGTCTTAAGTGTAACCGATTCACTGATCCAGCACCCGACACGCTGAGTCGATCCCGCCTGCCAGTTGAGCAGGAAGATCTCTTCTTTCGAAGGGAACTGCGCCTTGGCACGATTCATACCGGCGGTGTTTCCGGCCTTCTGATACATTTCGTAAGCGGCGAGGTAAACCAGCCGGTCTTCGGCCATATTTTGGCGCTTGGCGCAGTCATCGAAACTGTTGTAGTAAAGGTCGCCGATCTTTTCCCACGATTCTTTGTCGTTGGGATCAGCCGCAATCGCTTTGCGGAAGTACTCACGGGCCGAAGCGTAATTCTTTTTCTTGGCTTCGATGCTGCCCATGTAGCGATCGGCTTCCGCCTTGTCCTTTGGAGCGAGGTTCGGGATAGCCATGGCTTCCTTGAGCAGAACTTCCGCGCGATCAAAGTCACCGCGTGAAATATTGGCAGCTGTTAATGCCTTAAGTAACCCAAAATCCTTTTCAGGGCTCAGTTTGTGGATGGCCTCGCCCGCATCCAGCCAGAGCGGGTCGTCCGTGCACTTGTCCTCCAGCATGAACTTGAAAATCTTCTTGGCCAACGCCAGGTCGTTGGGGTTCTGCTTGAACTTCGGTGCCAGGTTCTTTTTCACGAACTCGCAGTCCACCTTCACCATTCCGATCAGCAATGCATCCACAGCATCCTTAAATCCGCGGATTTTGTCCGCATCGGCAGGAGTCTTGGCCGCAGCTATCTTGGCATCCGCAACAGCAATGATCTTGTCATAACGCTGGAGGATTTGGTCGTCGGTCACGCTCTTCAGGTATACCTGATTGGCCTTTACAGTCATCATGTAGGGAACCAGGTTCGCATCGGTGACGTTGTTTCCGCTGATCTCATAAACCTTGTCGAACAGGGCAAGGAGGCTGGGCAGCGCTTCCTTATTTTTGATGTTGAACTTGTAGGAAGCGAAAGCTTTGCGGTTGAGTACGTTCACCTCATCGCCGCAATTTTTAATGCGCATGTCAAAGATCATGAGCAGCGAATCCACCAATATTTTTTTCTTGGCGGGATCCTGTTCGGCATCGGCCAGCTTGTCATAGATCGTGACACCGTCTATATAAAGTTTGGTGTTCCACTGTGGAGCGTTCGTTGCCATCCACTGGAACGCAGGTACCGCACTCCTGAGATTTCCGCCAGCTTTCATGGCGTCACCCCAGACAGCCACACATTCTTCCGCCTTTTTCTTGTCTTCGGGCCATTTCAGTTCCTTGCACTGGGCAAATGCCGCAGCGGTGGCGCCAAGGAATGTCAACAGTGAAAACAGGATTCTGAGTCTCATACGATTTTACTTTACGTTTTAATCAAATTCTAATCAAACCGACGCTTAATAAACCATTGGTCGTTAAAGGTGATGCCAAAGTAGATCTTGAAGTAATTCTCTTCGATGGCGTTCAACGCTTTGTCTCCCTTCTTACCCCACTTCACAGCCAGGTCCAGACTAGAAATGCGGTTCACGGGTAAAGAGACGCCAAAAGTAATGCCAAAATCTTTAACTGTATTGCCGTTGGCCAAAAAAGGGTAGTTTTCAACACTTACGCCCGTTCGGTAAGTCACCCGTTTCAGGTAGTTTCCTAGTGAGGTGCGATCGGGGGTGTACTCCACACCACCGGCAATTCTCCAGCTATTGGACTGATACCGGTTCTTACCCTCCAGATCGCGGTACTGTGAGTAGTCAGCAAATGATCCGTCGAGGGCAGCCATCAGTTTGTAGGGATATGGACTATAGGAGATGCCAAACATCAGGTTGCCGGGCATGGTTATCGTTCCCGGCTGATTGCTGATCACCGTTGTGGAATCGAGCAGCCCTGCGGCATTCCAGCGTTCGATGCGTCGGTTGAATTTGGCATTGAGGTTGGTCTTGAAATCATAGACCAGTCCGAAGTTCAGGCGGTGATTCTTCTTACCCAACGAATCGAGGTGAATGGAAACGCCAGGCGTAAAAACAAAGTCTGAGATAAAAGTCCGGTCATTAATCCGGCCCGATATCGTCACCGGGGCATTCACCAGAAAATTTCCATAAGAACTCTCTGTAGAGCTAAACAGGTAGGCCGCTTTTAGGCCAACAGAAATGTTTCGGTTGATGGAAACACCGTTTGACCAATAGAACTGGTTTACGCCACCTGAACCTTCTTCAATCACTTCGACCAGCTCGGTAGAACCCGGAACCACTTCACGGTAATTAAGAAGGTAGTTGAGACGGGTGTAAGGCATCAGTCCAAATGAGGTCGACCACCAACCGTTGATCACGGGCACCGAAAGCACCAGGTAGTTGAGGTTGCCGCTTCCGCTTTTTTCGTTCACCGAGTCAGATGACTGGTTGCGCTGCTCACCGATGATGCCGGCCTGAAACGTGGTCAACCGGTTGTAAACCAGCAAAGCTGGATTCTGATTATTGATGTACAGAAATTGCGGGTTGCTGAAGCCAACACCACCCATTCCCTGAGCCTGCGCCAATGCGGTGCCATATTGTTCACCTAGTCCGTACGAAGAAAAGGGGCTGCGGGCGGCCTGTCCATAAATGGCAGCGACTGGCGAAGCTATGATCACCAGGAAAGCAAGGACAGACTTAGTTAAGGACATTGTGGAGTAGAATGCTGTTGAGCCCGGTCAGAACCAATTCGGGGGCCACAAAGATGAAAGGTTTAAGAGGTTTTTCAAAAAAACGACTGTCACCCCCGGTCAAAATCACCCGGATGCCGGGGTCGTCATGCCGATAACGCGCAATCATGCCTTTTATTTCCTCCAATGTGCCGTTCATGACTCCCGTTTCCAGACATTCCAACGTTGAGGTTCCGGTGAGTTCAATACGTTCCTTGGGTTCAGCCAATGGCAGCCGGTCCGTAAGTTGGTGCATGGCCTGAAAGCGCATGGCAACCCCGGGAGAAATGGCGCCCCCCAGGTAATGTCCTTTTTGGTTTACATACTCATAGTTGATACAGGTTCCGCAATCAATGGACAACGAAGATTCACCGGGAAACATACTCCAGGCGCCGCAGGCCGCGGCAAGCCGGTCTTGCCCAAGTGTGCGGGGTGTCCGGTATGAGTTAATGATGGGCAACGGCAATTCAGGTGACAGCAGCAACGATTTGCCTGATGCCCTGCCGGCGAAGAGTTGCAAGACATCGCTTTCTATAACTGAACAAATGAGGAGGTTGTCAATGGATTTGTCGCCCACGAATTCCCGTGCTTCCTCCGGCGAGGCAAATACTTCCCGGGCCAGGAGGGAGGCTCCTTCGAAAATACCTATTTTGGTACGGGTGTTGCCGGCATCAATCACGAGGTTCATGCCGGCGAAGCTAGGAAGAGTTTCATAATTGTCGATTCATGGCATCGGCTCTAATCAAGAGACAGAAAAAAAGCTTTCGTGCACTGGGACTCATGTCAGGCACTTCGCTGGACGGGCTGGATATTGCTTGCGTAGAGTTCACACGCGGTAGCAAGTGGTCCTTTAAGGTCATTGACGCTGTCACCCTGCCGTATGACAAGGAGTTGAGAACGGCACTGGAAAGAGCGCACACCCTTCCTGGCGATGAGTTGATGAAACTTCATGCCGTGTATGGCAAGTACCTTGGAAAGGCCTGTCGGAATTTTGTCATCCGGAGGAAGATCAGGAAGATCGACCTCATTGCCTCGCATGGTCACACCATTTTCCATCAGCCCGCCCGGGGCTTTACGTTTCAACTGGGTGACGGATCGGCCATTCATGCTGAAATCGGAATCCCGGTGGTTTTTGATTTCCGGTCGCTGGACGTTCAACTGGGGGGTGAAGGAGCTCCGTTGGTTCCGGTGGGAGATCGTTACTTGTTCTCTTCCGCGGATGTGTGCCTGAACCTCGGCGGCATCGCCAACGTGTCGATGGAAATAAGGGGAACGCGAAAGGCGTTTGATTTGTGCTTTTGTAACATGGCACTCAATTTCCTTGCCCGTGAAGCCGGTGGCGACTATGACAGGAATGGTCAACTGGCATCTTTGGGAAATGTCAACCCCGCCTTGCTTTACCGGTTGGAAGGCGCTTATGACGCGGTCCGCTCAAAGCGACTTTCACTAGGCAGGGAGATATTTGAGCAAACGATACAGCCGCTATTGACCAATCGTGGCATTTCGCTGAATGATCGAATGCGGACGACAATTGAATCTGTTGCGATTGAGCTGGAGCGCTCGCTTCCACCCTTCAGGAAGCCGCTTCAAATACTGACAACCGGAGGCGGTGCCCATAACCCTGTTCTGGTAAGCGTCATAAAGCAACGCCTCGGAAGCAAAGCAAGCGTGAAGTTGCCCTCGCCTGAAATCATCGACTTCAAAGAAGCAATCATCTTCGCCTTTCTTGGCGTGTTGCGACTCAGAAAAGAAATCAATGTGTTGAGCAGCGTGACGCGCGCACGCAGGGACTCGTGCAGCGGCGTAGTGATTGCAGATTAATGGATCAGTTGGTAGATCAGCAGATAGGTGCCACAGCCGGCGAAATAGCCGAGCATGGCGATCAGGCTGATGCGCTTAAGGTACCAGATGAAGTCGATCTTCTCCATACCCATTACGGCTACACCTGCCGCTGAGCCGATGATGAGAATACTGCCTCCTGTTCCTGCACAGTAGGCCAGGTACTCCCAAATGAAATGATCCATCGGGTAGGCGTCGAGGCTGTACATCCCCATGCTGGCCGCTACAAGCGGGACGTTGTCTATAACCGCGGAAAGCAATCCGATTAAGGTGACGATCATCGACTGGCTGCCCACGGCGCTGTCAAGCCATTTGGCGAACTGTTCAAGAATGGTCATGGACTGCAGGGCACCCACAGCCAGCAGAATACCAAGGAAGAAAAGAACGCTGGATGTGTCGATGCGTTGAAGGGCGCCCGCCGCAGTGTAGGGTTTTCGCAGCGCCTCGTCGGCATGGGGGTTGATCATTTCTGAGACGACCCAAAGAACGCCCAAGCCAAACAACATGCCGATGTAAGGAGGCATGTGCGTAATTGTTTTGAATATAGGAACAAACACCAGGGCGCCCACGCCAAGAATGAGCATGACGGTTCCTCCTTTTACTTCCTCGTGGCCATAGCCTTGTTCCTGGTCGGTCGGCTGCTCGCCCAAGGTTCCTTTTAATGTAAATGTCAGGTAAATCAGCGGCACCAGCATGCACATGACGCTGGGAATAATGAGCACCTTCATGATGTTAACCGTGGAAATCTGTCCGCCAATCCACAACATGGTGGTGGTCACGTCGCCGATGGGGGTCCATGCACCACCGGCGTTGGCGGCGATAACTATCATACCCGCAAAGAACATGCGCATGTCCTTGTTCGGAATGAGTTTCCTGATCAGGGAAATCATCACAATGGAAGTCGTCAGGTTATCGAGGATGGACGAAAGGAAAAACGTCACCCAGCAGACAAGCCAGAGCAGGGTTACAGGATTTTTAGTCTGAATCCGGTCGGTAACCAGTCGGAATCCCTGATAGGCGTCAACAAGTTCCACGATGGTCATCGCGCCCATGAGGAAGAATAGAATTTGCGAAGTATCGCTGAGATGTTCGTTGAGTTGATGGCCGACCTTCTCTGCATCCCCGGAAAACATGGCATAGAGTGTCCAGCAAAGTACGCCGGTCAAAAGTGCAGAAGCTGTTTTGTTGACTTTGATGGGATGCTCGAGAGCGATGGCCAGGTAGCCAACGACAAAAAGGACTATAACAATAGCATCCATAGTGGCAGGGTTAGGTCGTACATAAAGATATGCCAAAAAACCAATAACGCCCCCCGAGGAAAAAGGGAATTCGGATAAACGGTATGGACCGGAATGCTAGTCGCCGAGATTGAAGAGTCCCTGGTTCAGAAGACGAAGGGAACGCTCTTTCTGCTGGCGGTCAACCAGGATCGAGATGTTGTTTTGGCTTCCGCCGAATGAGACCATCCGAACAGGCACCTTGTCCAGCGCATGAAACACCTCGTTCAGCACGCCCTCACGTTCGGCCAGCTTGTTTCCGACCACACAAATGATCGATTGATCACGGTCCACGGTAATTGTCCCAAACCGTTCAAGGTCTGCTATGATCGAATCCAGGTTGCGGGCGTCGTCAATGGTCAGGGAAACAGCCACCTCGGAAGTGGAAATCATGTCGATTGGCGTTTTATGCCGTTCGAAGACCTCGAACACTTCCCTCAGAAAACCGAAGGCCAACAGCATACGTGACGACTTGATGTTTATGGCGATGATTCCATCTTTGGCCGCGATGGCCTTGATCACGCCGGAAGTTCCCTTGTCGCTGATCAGCGTTCCCGGGGCCTTTTCATCCAGGGTATTCTTCAGCCGAACCGGTACGCCACGCTTCTGTGCGGGGACGATCGTGGAAGGATGCAGAATCTTTGCTCCAAAGTAGGCTAGTTCAGAAGCTTCATCGAAGGTCAGTGCCGCGATGGGTACGGTGTGCTTCACAATGCGGGGATCGTTGTTATGCATGCCGTCGATGTCGGTCCAGATCTGAATCTCGTCCGCCTGGATGGCGGCACCAATGAGGGATGCGGTATAGTCGCTTCCGCCCCGCTTCAGGTTGTCAATCTCGTTGCGGTGGTTTCGACAGATATAACCTTGCGTTATGAGTATGTCTTGTTTGGTCATGGAAGGAAGCAGCGCCTTGAGCCGTTCGCTGATCTTCTCGAGCTCGGGTTCCTGATTTTCATCAATCGACATGAAATGGAGAGCAGGCAGAAGACGGCACTCCACATTCTTCTCGCGAAGGTGGTAGTAAAAGAATTCCGTGGAAGCTAATTCACCCTGGGCCAGCAGTTCGCGATAGCTTCGATCATCGAATTTGCCTGCGGAAAGCAGACGAATCAAACTGAAATAACGCGTAACAATATCCTGTCCGATGGCCTCGTATTCCGTTGAATGAAACAAATCGCGGGCATAGGCCTGATAATGATTTTCCAGTCGGTTGATTTCTGTCTCCGCCTCGGCCTTGCGGCCGGCAAGCAAATGATCGCCGATCGCGACCAGGGAATTGGTCGTACCGCTCAAAGCGGAGAGCACCACAATCTTCTTTCCGGGTGTTTGCTGGACCAGCGCTCCAACTTTCTTCAGACGCTCCGGCTTGCCTACCGATGTTCCGCCAAACTTTACGATGATCATCCTGATATGGATTGGGCTGCAAATATAGTTGTGCAAATCCAACCCTGACCAATTTGGGCAGCCCAGGAAACAAAAAGCCCCGGCCATTCCTGACCGGGGCTTTGCGATAACGTTTGCGTTACTTCTTTACTTCTTCATACTCCACATCAGTAGCATCGCCATTGCCCTGGCTAGGTCCACCGCCGGTGGGCCCACCCGCGTTGGCGCCTGCGCCCGCCTGGGCTCCCGCTCCGGATGCGGCATACATCTCCTGGGAAGCGGCCTGCCAGGCAGCATTCAGTGCATTCACCGCCGTATCGATGGCATTGACGTCCTGACTCTTGTGGGCTTCCTTCAGTTTTTCAAGGGCACCGTTGATCGCGCTCTTGTTGCCTTCGGAGAGTTTTTCACCGTATTCCTTCAACTGCTTCTCGGTCTGGAAGATCATCGAGTCGGCCTGGTTGATCTTCTCGATGCGCTCTTTTTCCTTCTTATCAGCTTCGGCATTGGCCTGGGCCTCGGCTTTCATTTTCTGGATCTCGGCATCCGTCAGGCCGGAAGAAGCTTCGATGCGAATCTTCTGCTCCTTGCCCGTGCCCTTGTCTTTGGCGGACACATGGAGGATACCGTTGGCATCAATGTCGAAAGTCACTTCGATTTGAGGAATACCCCGGGGTGCCGGCGGGATGCCGTCGAGGTGGAAGCGTCCTATGGTGCGGTTATCCTTGGCCATCGGACGTTCACCCTGGAGAACGTGAATCTCGACAGAGGGCTGATTATCTGACGCTGTGGAGAACACTTCCGATTTCTTTGACGGGATGGTGGTGTTGGACTCAATCAGGCGGGTCATAACTCCTCCCATTGTCTCAATGCCCAGCGACAGCGGTGTCACATCGAGCAGAAGAACGTCTTTCACTTCGCCGGTCAGCACACCGCCCTGAATAGCGGCACCAACAGCCACCACTTCATCCGGGTTTACACCTTTCGAGGGCTTGCGGCCGAAGAATTTCTCCACTTCATCCACAATGCGGGGGATTCGGGTAGAGCCGCCCACCAGGATCACTTCGTCAATCTGCGAGACTGAAACACCGGCATCGGCAACTGCCTTGCGGCAGGGCTCAAGGGTGCGCTTGATCAGGTCATCGCACAACTGTTCAAATTTTGCTCGACTCAGTTTCTTCACCAGGTGTTCGGGCACACCGTCAACCGACGTGATGTAGGGCAGGTTGATCTCGGTCTCGTTGGAGCTGGAGAGTTCAATCTTGGCCTTCTCGGATGCTTCTTTCAACCGCTGAAGGGCCATCGGGTCCTTGCGGAGGTCGATGTTCTTTTCAGCTTTGAATTCGTCGGCGAGCCAGTTCATGATGCGGGCGTCGAAGTCGTCACCACCGAGGTGCACATCACCGTTTGTGGATTTCACTTCAAACACGCCATCGCCAAGTTCAAGGATGGAAATATCGAAGGTACCGCCGCCCAGGTCGTAGACGGCGATCTTCATGTCTTTGTTCTTTTTGTCAAGGCCATAAGCCAGGGCGGCAGCCGTAGGTTCGTTGATGATGCGCTTTACATCGAGCCCTGCGATCTGGCCGGCTTCTTTCGTGGCCTGGCGCTCGGCGTCGTTGAAGTAAGCCGGTACGGTAATCACCGCGTCCGTGACCGTAGTGCCGAGGTAATCTTCTGCCGTGCTCTTCATCTTCTGGAGGATCATGGCGGAGATTTCCTGCGGTGTGTAGAGGCGATCACCTATCCGTACACGCACGGTGTCATTACTTCCGCTTTCCACGGCATAGCTCACCATCTTCATCTCGCCGCTCACGTCCTTGAATTTCTTGCCCATGAAGCGTTTGATGGACATCACGGTATTTTTGGGGTTGGTAATGGCCTGGCGTTTGGCCGGGTCACCCACCTTACGTTCCCCTTTCCCGTTATCGAGAAAGCCCACGATGGACGGGGTCGTCCGGCGGCCTTCGCTGTTCGCAATAACCACCGGCTCGCTGCCTTCCATGACGGCCACGCAGGAGTTGGTGGTACCCAGGTCTATTCCAATAATTTTTCCCATAGTCGTTGTTGTAGTCTAATCCCCCTGCACCGGTCAATGATTATGCCAAGGGGTAATCCGGATCGTTTTATGCCAGATTGGCAGAATGTGTTTCTAGGGTAAAAAGGGCGATGGTTTGACTGCCTAATGAAGGTACCTGTCGCATAGATCTTTGGCAGGTTGATAGCCCCGTTTCAGGCTGACAGCATGGTCCGTAGGACAGAAAACTAGTTTGAAATAGCGTGGAGGAGTCAATGAGGTTCCCAAACTCCGACTGCGCCCAACCAGTTTGAGTGGAAACGGAAAGAGCGATAAGCAGGAAAATGAGAAACCGGGTGGACCCTACTTCCTTCGGCATCCGTCAACGATTCTCCGCTTGAAATCGCCGTCATTCTTGAGGATAGCAAAGAAGTCGTCGATGTACTTCTTCATGGTCGCATAGTCGCGCGGAATGAAGTCCTTCTCATAAGCAGCCATGGCTGCCATCACCTGCGGCTGGGCCGCCAGGTATTGCTGCCTGACGTACTGTACCACGGGTTCATTGCGGCAGAAGCCCCGGTAAATCCGGTCACGAATGTCCTGCTGTCCAAGTTCTTCATTGGGCACTCCATAAGGAGGGTTAACAAAACCGGACATGTCGAAATCATAGGCGAGCGGAATGTACTTGCTCGGCGCCTTGAACATGATCTTGGCATTGTGCTGAAAAGTCGTGGACCAGTCCAGGTTGCTGATCATAAATTGAAACAAGTCATGTCGCACGGATGCGGTGTCATTCAGCCGGGCCGGGTGGAGGTTGAGATTCTCCATGATCTTGCAATCAAAACGTTTGGCCACCAGGTCGTCGTCTTCAATAAGGAAGGCCACCAATTGGTGGGTCTTGGACTTCTTGCCGTCCGATTCGATGAAAGTGAGGTTCACCTGCCGCGTATTGAAGTGGTACGGGGTGAGCTTTTCGAACATTTTGTAGCAGATCAGCTCTTTCGTCACCAACTCATTCTTGTCGCTGCTGTTCTCGCAAGGCATCACCAGTTTCAGGCTCTTGTTGCCTTCCAGGATGGTACCCTTGGCTTTATCCTTCTTCACCTTGATCCGGATGGGCGCGAAGTAGCAGTTCTTCCTCCGGAAGATTCCCCGGGCGCGAATTTCTATGCTGACAGAATCCCAGACCCCGCTGGCATTCTTTATATAGAGTTGGGAGGGCAGGTAGGTTGAATCGTTCGTTTTCTTTTTGATATCTTTGATTGAGCTGGTCAACTTGAACTCCAGTGGAGTTTGCTCGGAGAACAGCGGAGTAACATCCGCCTTCTGAGCGACGACCTGAAACGAGAGTGTAACCAGCAGTGCCAGAGAGAACGCGTGCAGTTTCATAGTGTTGTCAGTTAGGGTTGCTTGATCACCAAATAGTATGACGCGGTACTTACAGATTATAAATATCAGGACTTTTACGGTCTTAATCATCTGCCTGACAACTTCTTTTTGCGTGCTTCACTACCAGATCAAATACAACTTTGATCTCACCATAATCAGCATTGCAATCATTTTTCCATTGGTTTTCACCATTCGCGCGGCCTTCCGGCGGAGGGAGAAAGCGCTGGATTACATGGCTCGCTTTAAGGCGGGTTTGCTCATCGTGACACGATGCTTTGAACGGTGCAAGAAACTGCCCGAGGACAAGCAGGTTGAAATCAAGAAGATCATTCAGGATGTGTCGGACGCTCTCCAGCAATATTTCGCGGTGGGCAAGAACGAACAAGCGCCTCTTCGGGCTAATCTGCGCAAGATTTCGGAGTTCCTCATGACCCACCGGGAGGAGATCGGATCGGGTGAGGCATTCAAGATTCTCCGATTCATGAAGGATGTTCACGGTAGTGTGGAAGGAACCATAGCCATCTACACCCATCATACGCCGGTCAGCCTGCGTGCCTATTGCCAGATCTTCATTTATATATTCCCGTTCATCTACTCACCTGCGCTGCTCCATCGTCTCGATGACGGATCACCGGATTGGGTTGTATACTCACTGAGTTGTGTGACCGGATTCATCCTCGTATCGCTGTTCAATGTGCAGGATCAGATGGAGAATCCATTTGACAACCGCGGTCTTGACGATATCAAGGTGAATAATTTCGGCCTCGAGCTTTAAGGGGCCCTCCAAGTGACGGGGAATATTTAGCTTTGCGGCCTTTATCGCCGCATGACCATTGATCAGGAAATCGCCCGTCGCCGGACCTTCGGGATTATCAGCCACCCGGACGCCGGGAAAACCACGCTGACGGAAAAACTTCTGCTCTTTGGCGGCGCTATTCAAAAAGCCGGGGCCGTAAAGTCCAGCAAAATCAAGGATCATGCCCGCAGCGACTGGATGGAAATCGAGAAGCAGCGCGGAATCTCGGTAGCGACATCGGTGATGGGATTCAACTATCAAAACATCAAGATCAACCTGCTTGATACGCCGGGACACCAGGATTTTGCAGAAGATACCTACCGTACGCTCACGGCAGTCGATTCGGTGATCATGGTCATCGACTGTGTGAAGGGGGTTGAGACGCAGACGGAGAAGCTCATGGAAGTTTGCCGCATGCGGAGCACGCCGGTGATTTGTTTTATCAATAAGCTGGACCGCGAAGGCCGCGATCCGTTTGACCTCCTGGATGAAATTGAGGAGAAACTCCGGATTAAAGTCCGTCCCCTCAGCTGGCCCATCAGCATGGGGAAGACGTTCAAGGGGGTATACAGTCTTTACGAAAAGAGCCTTCACTTGTTTACCGCCTCAAAAACAGTGGTGGAAGCCGGAATAGAGATATCCGACATACAAAGCAAGGAGCTGGACAACCTGGTAGGGGAAAACAACGCACACCAGCTGCGCGCTGATGTCGAGCTGATTGAAGGTGTGTATCCTGAATTCTCCATCGAGGACTACGCTGAAGGAAAGGTTGCTCCGGTATTCTTCGGCAGCGCCGTAAACAATTTTGGGGTAAAGGAATTGCTTGACACGTTTATTCGCATCGCGCCCTCGCCCCGCCCGAGGCATACTACGCTACGCGATGTGGAGCCGGATGAACCGAAGTTTACGGGTTTCGTTTTCAAGATTCACGCAAACATGGATCCCAAACACCGCAATCGCATTGCCTTTGTACGCGTTTGTTCCGGGACATTCCACCGCGGGGATACCTATTACCATGTGCGCCACGCCAAGAGCTACCGGTTCTCAAACGCGACGGCCTTTCTTGCCCAGGACCGCGAAACGATCGACGAAGCATGGCCAGGAGATATTGTGGGGATTTACGACACGGGAAATCTGAAGATCGGCGATACCCTCACCGAGGGCGAGAAAATGCAGTACACGGGCATTCCCAGCTTTTCACCGGAGATCTTCAAGGAAGTATTGAACAAAGACGCCATGAAGAGCAAGCAACTTGAAAAGGGCTTGTTGCAACTGATGGAAGAAGGGGTTGCCCAATTGTTCACTTTTGATGTGGGCAAGAGAAAAGTGGTGGGAACCGTAGGAGCACTCCAGTTTGAAGTGATCCAGTTTCGCCTGCTGCATGAATATGGCGCAACCGTGGAGTTTGTTTCGCAGCCCATTTATAAAGCCTGCTGGATCAGTAGCCCCAATGAGGCCAAGTTGAATGAATTTGTACAATCCAAACTGCGGTACATCGCCCGCGACAAGGACGGGAAGTTGGTGTTTATGGCGGAGTCAAAGGCGTGGCTGCAAATGGTTCAGGATAATTTCCCCGAGATCCGCTTCCACTTTACATCGGAATTCAAAGACTAGTGTTTCTGCGCTTCGTATTCGTAAACCAATCTGGAAATCCTCGCCATGGCCTGAACGGCAGCGGGCTCATCGCTCAGGTTCTTCGAAAGGATCACCAGGGTATACCGCCGCCCGTCCGGAAGAATCACAAACCCTGAATCGTGTTGCACCCCGCGAATCCAGCCGGTCTTATGGGCTACAAGAACATCGGCCGGAAGAAGAGCGGGGATTATTGAAGTTGACTTTTGGTCGCGAAGAATGGCCGTCATCTGGTCGCATGGCGTTTTGCCGATGATTTTCCCTTTAGCCAACTGGTCGTAAATAATCATTAGATCAAAGGCGGTGATTGTATTGTTGAGCCCTTTGGCAAAGGCCTTGGAATCTTCCACCCCGCGAAGCACTTCAATGTCCATAGCGCCGAGCGAGCGCATGGTTCGGGTCACCTTACCGGCATCCACCCATTCAATGATCAGGTTGGTGGCAAGGTTACTACTGGCGGTGATCATAAGGTACATCACTTCGTAGATTCTTACTTTTTTCCCCACCAGGCCATACAGCGTTAACTCACTATCATCGGTGGAATCAAGTGAGTACGTACTTCCGTCCACGATGCTCTTGAATTCGTTCTTGATGAGGATCGAGTCACTAAGCTTGAATTTTCCTTCGGCCACCTGCCGGAAGACTTCAATCATCACGGGTGTTTTCATGGTGCTGGCGGCATGAAACCGCTCTCGCTCATGGAAAAGAAGTTGTTCTCCTGTTTGGGCGTCCTTGAAGGCCACGGCAAATACGCCGGACAGTGGCGCCAATTCCTTTTGAATGCTCTCCTCCAGCGCCTGATGCCCGGGCGTCTGGGGGAAAACAGCGGAGGCGGATAAATAAGCCGCAGCGCCGATGAGGAAGATGCGGAACTTCATGGGTATTCGTTGATTCGATTACCTTTAACAAATATAACATGAAGCCCGAAAGCAGCGGATGTCCTTGCGAATCCTCTTTGAAGACAACCATCTTATCGCCCTCAATAAAGAGGCAGGTATGCTCGTCCAGGGGGATGAAACCGGAGATCCACCCCTCGTAGACGAGGTTAAGCAGTACATCAAAAAAAAATACGGAAAACCCGGGGAGGTTTTTCTAGGCGTGGTCCACCGGCTGGATCGCCCCGTTAGTGGTGTGGTAGTCCTGGCCCGAACGTCAAAGGCGTTGTCGCGCATGAATGCGTTGTTTCGGGACAGGGAAACCGACAAAGTTTATTGGGCGATAACAGACCGAAAGCCTGCATCCAAGGCAGGAACACTCGTGCACTGGCTGAGCAAAGATGAAAAGAGGAACCGGACTACGGCTTATCCCCGGGAAACTCCGGGTGCTCTGAAATCCGAACTCACCTACAAACTGATTCGATCCGAGGGAGGAAGTTATTTGCTGGAGGTGAGACCGTTGACTGGACGCTCTCACCAGATTCGTGTCCAGTTGGCGTCGATGGGCTGCCCGATCTTCGGCGATCTCAAGTACGGTTCATCAACTCCAACCGGTGACGGGAGCATCGCCCTTCATGCCAGGGAATTGACTTTCGTTCACCCGGTAAAGAAGGAGCCGATAACGTTGCAGGCTCCGGTGCCGGACAAGCCATGGTGGTTGCCATTCACTGACAATTAGTCTGTACTTTTGCCGCGATCATGGCCCATTGGACCGAACGACTGAAGGAACGTTGGAAGGTGAAGAATACCTTCCAGGTGATTATCATCTTGATCGTGTTCGCCTGCACAGGCACTACGGTTGCTTTGATTGCCAAGCCGTTGCTTCGCACCATTTTCCAGCCTGCGGGGATTCCCATGTGGGCCACCGTGCTCTACTATGTGCTGATCTTGCCTATCTACAATATTTTCCTACTTCTTTACGGCCTTCTCTTTGGCCAGTTTGCCTTCTTTTGGGCTTTTGAAAAGCGGTTTTTCACCAGGCTTTTTTCCAAAAGACAGGACGCATGAACTGGAAATTTATGGGACTGTTGCTCGTGGTCAGCGCGGCCTGTTCGTCGCCGCGGTACACCTACTACTTTCCCCAACATCAGGACCCGCCGCGGCCGGAATTTCACCCCATGACCAGGCCAATCGTCCCGCCTCAACAGCAAGACATGACGGCGAGCACACAGCCACTAGCCAGCGCATCGACAATAAGTAGGTTGCCTGAAACCCAGCGTACCTATAGGCAAGAACCGACATTCAGTAGCCTGGAAGTTCCCGACAAGACAGTCCTGAGTGCTCCACCGGCTCCTGCAAAAATTGAAAACGACGCAAAACTGGGAATCATCTTCTTCGTCAGCGGTGTGATTATCTACATCATAGGCAGTCCGGTATTTACCGTTGTGGGCAGCCTGGCGATGCTGATCGGTATCATCTTTGGTATCAAGTGGCTGCTTCGCCAATAAAGCCCTAACCCAGGGGCTTTGGTTTTTTTTGAGAAAATTTATTTTTGCACCCGGTTCACTCAAATCCCAATAGCCAATGGACATTCAGATAGAGAACCTTTCCAAGAAGTATGGCCACCAGAAGGCGGTGGATAGTATATCCTTTGACGTACGACCCGGTGAGGTTGTCGGCTTCCTGGGCCCCAATGGCGCAGGAAAGAGCACCACCATGAAAATGATCACTGGCTACCTCTCCATTGGCGACGGGGATGTCCGTATCGGTGGCAAATCCGTTCGCGACTTTGGCGACGAATTGAAGAGACATATCGGGTACCTGCCGGAAAACAATCCACTATACCTTGACATGCCCGTCATTGACTACCTCAAATTCTGCGGCGCCCTTCAGGGTATGAATCAGGAAGACTTGCGTCGCCGGTTGAGGGAAATGATCTCTGTATGTGGCCTCAATGCCGAAAAACACAAGAAGATAGGGGAATTGTCCAAAGGCTATCGCCAACGGGTAGGGTTGGCTCAGGCAATGATTCATGACCCTGAAATCCTGGTGCTCGATGAACCGACCACCGGCCTTGATCCCAACCAAATCGTAGAGATTCGCAACCTGATCCGGGAGTTGGGCAAAGCAAAAACGGTGGTACTTAGCACGCATATCCTTCCTGAAGTGGAAGCCACATGTGACCGGATTCTCATTATCAACAACGGAAAAATTGTGGCTAACGGTACGGCTGATACCTTGCGAAAGCAGGCCACCGGTCAGGAAGTGATCAAGCTTCGCATTGAAGACGCGCCCCTCGGGCAAATCGTGGACGCCCTTCATAAAGTTCCGACTGTTGATACCGTGGAAATCGTTGACAAGGAATTGAATCGCCTGGAAGTTCAGAGTCGCACCGGGTCCTCATCCAAGCGCGAGATTTTCCACCTCTGTGTTCAAAAGGGATGGGTATTGAGCGAACTCACACCACTGGAAACACGACTTGAAGACATTTTCAGAAACCTAACGACCAACTGACATGCATGCCACCTGGACGATTGCCAAGAAAGAGTTGCAATCCTACTTTGATTCTTTGATAGCCTACATCCTGCTGGTCCTTTTTCTCGGATTCAGCGGCTTTTTCACGTGGCTCTTCGGCTCCGATATTTTCATGGTCGGTCAGGCGACACTTCAGTCGTTTTTCGGAATAGCCTACTGGACCCTGTTCTTCTTCACTCCAGCGCTCACCATGCGGTTGCTGGCGGAAGAAAAGAAAACAGGAACCATTGAGTTGCTGCTCACCAAAGCGGTAACCGACCGCCAGGTGGTGGTGGGTAAGTTCCTGGCCGCCTTTCTGCTGGTGATCACCGCCTTGGCATTCACCTTTCCGTATGTTATTACGCTGGCCTATATCGGAGATATTGACGCCGGAGAAATTCTTTGTGGTTATGCCGGACTTGCATTGATGAGTGCCTCCTATATCAGCATCGGACTTTATGCCAGCAGTCTGACCAACAATCAGATTGTCGCCTTCCTGTTGTCTTTGTCCATTGGATTGTTTTTTCATATTCTCTTTGAAATCCTGGCCGGAAACTTCACGGGAATTACGGCCCAGGTCTTCTCGACACTGAGCCTTAACAATCACTTTGAGAGTATTTCAAGAGGGGTGGTCGATACCCGCGACCTTATCTATTTCGGCTCCCTCATTTTTCTCGGCCTGTTTCTTTCTGAAATGTCTTTGACCAAACGGAACCTGAACTGACGTATGAAACAAAAACTGTTAGCTTCAACGCTCCTGGTTGTCGGCATTGTCCTGGTCGTCAATTTCTTGTCGAACGAATTGCACGTCAGACTGGACCTGACCGATGACCGGCAGTATACCTTGAGCAAGGCAACCCTTGATATTCTGAAGAATCTTGAGGAGCCGGTTACCATCAAGGCTTATTTTTCCAAAGACCTTCCAGCCAACATTGCGCAGACGCGTTCCGATTTTCAGGATATGCTGGTGGAATACAACAACCGCTCAAACGGCATGATCGCCTATGAATTCATCAATCCCAACGCCGATGAAGCCTCGGAGCGGCTCGCCCTGGAGAATGGAGTGCAACCGGTGATGATCAATGTGCGGGAGAAAGACCAGGTAAAACAGCAGAAAGCTTTTCTTGGCGCTACCATCAGCCTCGGCGAGAAAAGTGATGTGATTCCCTTCGTTCAACCTGGCTCGGCTATGGAGTATGCGCTCTCAACCGCCATCAAGCGTATTTCCGTTGACACAAAACCCGTGGTTGGATTTCTTGCCGGCCATGGCGAAGCACCGCTTGAAGAAATGCCCCAGGCGATGGAATTGCTTAATGTGCTCTATACTCCCCAGCCAGTCCGCCTCGACTCGGCCGACATACCGGCTGCCATAAAGACCGTGGCCATTATCCGGCCAACGGATAGTATCCCGGCAACCCATTTGCAACGGCTTGATGCTTTCCTTTCCCGTGGAGGGCGCCTTCTCCTGGCCATCAATCGCGTGGATGGAGACCTTAAGCGTTCATTCGGTGCCGCAATTTCCAATGGTATGGAGACCTGGCTTGCACAAAAAGGTATTGTTGTTGATCCCAGTTTCGTGCTGGATGTAAAATGCGGATCCGTGACGGTGCAACAGCAGCAGGGGATGTTCAACTTCCAGACCCAGGTCATGTTTCCCTATCTGCCCATCGTGGGGAAGTTCTCGGAACACCCGGTGACGAAAGGCCTGGAAACCGTTGTACTTCCCTTTGCCAGCCCGGTGAATTTTGTGGGAGATACTTCCATGAGGTTCACACCGTTGATCATGACGTCTGAAAAATCGGCGACGCAAAAGGCACCGGTCTATTTCGATATCAACAAGCAATGGGCAGAACCCGATTTTCCGGAACGGAATATTGTAATGGGCGGCCTGGTGGAAGGATCGCGTCCAGGCAATCAGTTTAAAATGATTGTGCTGGGGGATGGAGATTTTGCCATTAATGGCCCGGGCCAGCAGGCACGGTCCCTCCAACCCGACAATGTAAGTCTTGCCGTGAATGCCATTGATTGGCTTTCAGATGATACCGGCCTTATCGATTTGCGGACCAAGGGAGTGACATCACGCCCAATCCAGCAGCTTCAGGACAGCACCAAATTGATTCTGAAATACACCAACTTCCTGCTGCCGATTCTGTTGGTAGTGGTTTATGGATTGGTACGGATGCAACAAAACCGCATGACCCGCCTCAAGAGAATGAGTGACAACTATGAAGAAAATTGATCCCTGGAAACTGGCCGTTATTCTGCTCGGCCTCATTCTTGTTTTCATCGCTGTAAGGAAGTTCCGGTCGCCCCGGTTGGAAGGCAACTTGCCGGCAACCCTGACCAGGATTGACACCACAGCGGTTACGGAATTGATAATCACTCCGGCCAAGTCCCGAAATACACCCGTCAGGATTACGAGGTCAGGCGGATGGAAACTGATGAAGGGCAACCAATCCCTTCGCCTTGAGCAGGGTGCAGCCGCCAACACTCTTCGTATGCTGATGGAACTTCGCCCGGAACGTATGGCCTCCAAGCGAAAAGAGAAATGGGATGAGTACCAGGTCGGAGACAGCACGGGCACACGCATCCGTGTCCTGGCCGACGATGAAGTGCTGACCGATTTGATAATCGGTCGTTCAGGATTTGGCCAGACGGCCTCTGCGTCCTATGGCGGCCCCGCGTTCACTTATGTGCGGATTTACGGGGAGCCGGAAGTTTACGCAGTCGGCGGTTTCTTCGACGCGCAGTTCAATCGGCCTCTCAATGACTGGCGGGACAAGAGCTTCACCCGGATCAAAAAGGATTCGGTCACCCGGATCAGCTTTCGTTATCCGGCTGACAGCAGCTTCGTGATTGAGAAAAGGGAAAAGAACTGGATGTTGGGTTCGGAATCAGCCGATTCCGCAGCCGTGAAGACCTACCTTTCTGGACTTGAATACCGCAATGCCTCATCGTTTGCAGGGGTGACTCCGGCAGGCAATGCGCCCATATTGATCAACGTGGAAGGAAGAAAGGGGAAAGCCCTGGCTGCAATCGAAGTCTGGCCGGCTGAAGCAGGCTGGGTGGCGAGAAGTTCTCACCAGCCTGAAACCTTCTTTCAATTCGACGAAACGGCACGTAAAGAAGTGCTTGCTGGCAGGAAGCGGTTTGGTTCCGGGCGATAACCAAAACAAAAAAGGCACCGATCAGGGTGCCTTTTCTTATGTATGGATTGGATTTATTCTTTCACACCGTCCGCCAGAACGATAACCTTGTTCTTGAGTACTTCAACAACCCCTCCGGTGATCAGCACCCGTTGCTTACGGTCGTTGACTTTGTACTCCACCACGCCTTCGCCAAGAATGCTAATGAGTGGAGCGTGATTGTTAAGTACCTGAAAAGATCCGTCGGAACCCGGGAAGGACGCGCTCGTAACATCTCCTTCAAATACCTTCTTCTCTGCGGTCAAAATTTCGAGGTACATAGCCATTAACCTTTAGCTTCGGCCAGGAGGCGCTCACCTTTTTCTACGGCTTGCTCAATGGTACCTACCAGGTTGAAAGCAGACTCGGGCAGGTGATCCAGTTCACCATCCATAATCATGTTAAAGCCTTTTATGGTGTCTTTGATATCCACCAGGGCGCCCTTCAGACCGGTGAAGGCTTCCGCTACGTGGAAAGGCTGGGAGAGGAAACGCTGAACGCGACGTGCGCGGTTAACCACCAGTTTGTCTTCATCGCTTAATTCATCCATACCCAGGATGGCGATAATGTCCTGCAATTCCTTGTATCGCTGAAGCGTGTACTTCACGCGCTGTGCACATGCATAGTGGGCTTCGCCAACGATGTCGGCGCGCAGAATGCGTGAAGTCGAATCGAGTGGATCAACAGCAGGATAGATACCCAACTCGGCAATCTTGCGGCTCAATACGGTCGTGGCATCGAGGTGCGAGAACGTGGTTGCCGGAGCGGGGTCCGTCAAGTCATCAGCAGGAACGTAAACGGCCTGCACCGAAGTGATCGAGCCGTGCTTGGTCGATGTAATGCGTTCCTGCATGGCGCCCATCTCAGAGGCAAGCGTGGGCTGGTAACCCACGGCCGAAGGCATACGGCCCAGGAGGGCGGATACCTCAGAACCGGCCTGCGTAAAACGGAAAATATTATCAATGAAGAAGAGAATGTCGCGGCCTTTGCCGGTACCATCGCCATCGCGGAAGTACTCGGCGATGGTCAAGCCGGAGAGCGCCACCCGGGCACGTGCCCCAGGGGGTTCGTTCATTTGACCAAATACGAAAGTAGCCTTGGATTCGGCGAGCTTGGCCTTGTCGACTTTCGACAAGTCCCAGCCCCCCTCATGAATCGACTTGCGGAAGGCATCGCCATAATCAACGATCCCGGCCTCAATCATTTCACGGAGCAGATCGTTTCCTTCGCGGGTACGCTCACCCACGCCGGCAAACACCGACAATCCGGAATAAGCCTTGGCAATGTTGTTGATAAGTTCCTGAATCAGCACCGTTTTGCCCACACCCGCACCACCAAACAATCCGATCTTACCGCCCTTGGCATAAGGCTCAATCAGGTCAATGACCTTGATACCCGTATAAAGCACTTCAGACGAAGTACTCAGGTTTTCATAGGCCGGGGCCGACCGGTGAATCGGAAGGCTTTTTTCCTTCTTGGGCTGAGGGATTCCGTCGATGGCCTCACCCACAACGTTGAAAAGACGTCCCTTGATATCGTCACCAATAGGCATCTGAATTGCATCCCCGGTGTCAAGCACTTTCATGCCGCGAACCAATCCTTCGGTACCGTCCATGGCTACCGTGCGAACACGGTCTTCGCCGAGGTGCTGCTGGCACTCGAGTACGATGCGGGTGCCATCGGCTTTCGTAACTTCTAGTGAGTTGAGAATTTCAGGGAGTTTGGAACCAGGTTCATCGAAGGCGACGTCCACTACAGGACCGATCACCTGCGTTATTTTGCCATAATTTGCCATGGAAGAGGTAAGGTTAAGTCGTCAGAATTCCGGCCACAAAAGTAGCTTCCAAGGGTGTGAACACCAAGCTAAGAACCTCAAAATTCGGCGTTTTCTTCCCGGTTACAACCGTCTGACAATCAATCGGAAAGGCTAGGCGCTCAAGAGTACAATCCGGAACGTCGTACCCTGATTTTCCTCAGAGTGTTTGACGAAAATCTTGCCGCGGTGATAAATCTCGATGATTCGCTTGGCCAGCGCCAAACCAAGTCCCCATCCGCGTTTTTTGGTGGTGAATCCGGGACGGAAGACGTTTGGTATGAGCGATTTTGGCATACCCTTGCCCGTATCCGAGATATCGATAAATACCTTGTGCTCGCTACCCCTGAGGATTTTGATGGCAATCGTCCCGCTGCTTCCCATGGCATCAACCCCGTTCTTGCAGAGGTTCTCCACAACCCATTCAAAAAGCGGAGCATTGACCATGGCCTTTATCGATTCGGAAAGGGCGTACACTTCGAAGTTGATTTTGTTGGACAACCTTGGCTGGAGATAGCTCACCACGTTGTTGATCAACTGGTGAACATTTTCTTCCTTCAGGGCAGGCGTTGACCCGATGCTGGAGAAGCGCTCCGTGACGATCCGCAGCTTGACAATATCTTTTTCCAGCTCTTCAACGATACCCTTGCCCCGGATCTGGGGGTCATCCCGGAGTACTTCGATCCAGGCCATGAGCGACGATAGGGGTGTGCCCAGTTGATGCGCAGTCTCCTTGGCCAGTCCCACCCACACCCGGTTCTGCTCAGCTTCTTTCGAATAGTTGAAGGCCAGGTAAGAGATAAAGGCAAAGATCGCAATGACCGAAAGCTGGATGTACGGGTAGGCGATGAGTTGAGTGAGAAGGAATGAGTTGCGATAGTACACGTACTGCTGGCCAAACTTTTCCCCGGTTGTAGGGTCCTTCAGGATAATGGGGATAGCGGGGAAGGCCTTTTTCATTTTTTCCAATTCCTTTCGCAATTCGGCTTCCTTGCGCTCCTCGGACCATTGCGGATCCAGGATGACGTTGGTGTAATTGATGATGTTCCCCTTGTCATCCACCAACATGGTGGGAATGGAATTGTTCTTGTAAATGATTTCCTCGGTAATGAAAAGTATGTTGCTGGTGGCGTCATTGGAGGTGTATTCCATGGCGCGGGCAAACAACCGTACCTGGTTTCGTTCCCGTTCTTTGAGCTGATCGACGAGGAGATTGGTGTAGTAGATGCTGCTCAGGCTGATCACAACCGAAACGCCCAGGATAATCCACTTCAGGTTGGCATTATCCTGGTAGAATTCCATGCTCGCGATGCGCGGAATCTTTGCCATGCGTGTTGAAATTACGAAATAATCCTGCCGGGAAGGCAGCGATGTGTCACTGGGACTGGAAAATGGTATTACCCCTTTTGCATGAACCACTTGGCCAGCACGGCATAGCTGACTTTCGTGCCATGCATCAGAATTCCCACGCGGTAGATTCGGGCGGCAAACCAGGTGGTGAGTACAAATCCGCCCACCAGGAGAAGCATGGAAAGAGCGAGCTGCCAGGCAGGCACGCCAAATCCGATCCGGCCCATCATCGCGATGGGTGAGGTGAATGGAATAATCGACAACCAGACACTGATTGGGCCATGCGGATCCTCGAGGATGAAGGTGAACAGTCCAAAGTACGAAATGAGCATCGGGATTGTGATGGGAAACATGAATTGTTGAGCCTCCGCCGGACTGTCAACAGCCGAACCCACGGCTGCAAACAGGGCGCCGTACAACAGGTAGCCGCCGACGAAATAGAACAAGAAGCTGCCAATCACATACGACCAGGAGATCTGGGCGAGGACATTCAGGAATTGAAGCGAGCCAGAGTTTTCAGCCATGGCCTGGCGGGCTTCTTCATTCATTTGCATCATCTCCTGGGTGGGCGATTGCAAGCCAAAGAAACCAAGCACAACGGTCGTCAGTGTGGAAATCAACACGATCCAGATCAAGAACTGAAGAAGCCCAACCGAGGCCAGGCCTATGATCTTGCCCATCATGAGCTGGAACGGACGTACCGATGAAACAATCACTTCTACCACCTTGCTCATCTTCTCTTCGATGATTCCCTGCATGATCTGGGCGCCATAGATAAAAATGAACATGTACATCAAAATCCCTCCGGCCATCCCCACGCCAAACAGAATCTTGCTGTCGGAAGATTTTTCCTGCCCGCCCTCGGAAATCTTGACGTTCTCCACATTGACGGTTGTCTTGATCTTGTCCAGCAAGGATTGCTCGACATGCAGCTGTTCCATTTTCAGATCCCTGATCTGATTGGCGAGTATCCGCTCGATGTCGGAGATATCCGTCGGGCTGGGATTGATCTTTGTGAATAGCTTGATCCCGGCTGGGTTGTCGAGTTCAAACGAAGGAATGTAGAGAAACCCGAAATCCTCCGAGTGTTCAAAGGCGCGTTTGCCTTCCTCGAGCGAGCCTTGAAAGGTGTGAAAGCGGAATTTACTGGTGTCGGGCTTGAAATAACTGCTTTCATCGAGGTAAAGCACCGTTTCCTTGGAGGCGTTTTTCTTTTGCTCAACAGCCACATATACCAGGATGGCCATGATGGCGGGGAAAATGAGCGGCAACAGAATCGTAGCCACCAGGAAGGACTTCTTCTGCACGCGGTTCAGAAACTCACGCTGTACAATCAACCAGATCTTATTCATGATGTTCTCCTTTCACGAGGCTGATAAAGATTTCACTCATGGTCGGTATTTTTTCTGCAAAGGCATGCACCTCAGTGACCCGTGTCAAGTCCTGGATCAGTTGATTGGGATTGGTGCCCGGAGTTACCTGGATCAGCGTCTGCAAATAGTCATCCTCCAGTTTGTGCTGACGTAGAAGTTGATAACCGTCGACGCTGGTGAACGCGCCGCGATGGGTGACGGCATAGGTGTTTGATTTGTACTGCGCCTTCACTTGCTTCTTGGTGCCCTCCAGGATTTGGCGGGATTTGTTGATCAAAGCGATGTGATCGCAGAGGTCTTCAACCGTTTCCATCCGGTGGGTGGAGAAGATGATGGTTGAGCCCCGCTGGCGGAGTTGAAGGATTTCCTCAGTGATGAGTTGGGCGTTAACGGGGTCGAAGCCTGAAAAGGGTTCGTCCAGAATGATCAGTCGGGGTTCGTGCATTACGGTGCTGATGAACTGAACTTTCTGGGCCATGCCCTTCGAAAGATCCTCCACCTTCTTGTGCCACCAGTCTTTGATCTCGAATTTTTCAAGCCATACCTTGATCTTGGCAACGGCATCGTGGTGGCTGAGGCCCTTGAGTCGTGCGAGGTAAATGAGTTGCTCGCCAACTTTCAATTTCTTGTACAACCCACGTTCTTCCGGCAGGTATCCAATCACCCCAATGTGGTCGGGCCGAAGTTTCTCGCCGAACAACAGGATCTCGCCTGAATCCGCATTGATGATTTGGTTGATGATACGGATCAACGTGGTTTTACCGGCGCCATTGGGCCCGAGGAGGCCATAGATGGAACCCTCCGGAACAGTAATGCTCACCTGATCAAGAGCCAGGTGATTGGTGTAACGCTTGGTAACGGCGGTTGCGGAAAGTGCACTCACAAATGGGGTATTAGGGGAATGACTGGCCAAAATAGGCAGATAATTACATGTGATCAAGGAAAGATGATGTACTTCAGTTCGGGCCTAGCGGCTGTGTTCCTTGAAGACAATTTTGCCCATCGACACGTCGAGATCGAAGGTCATGGCATTATGGGGATCTTTGCTGTAAGCGGCGTTTGTGTAGGTGTACTCACCTGTCTTGCGAAGACTGCGTGAAAGCTTCATACTGCAGAGCCAGGAATCATTGATAGTCACTTTTACCGGCACGGTATCATCAGGAAGAACGATGACCATGTTTCCGGCTCCAACGCTTCCTCGAATCACGGGCATTACCGTGGGCGGCTCGCTGAAATCGAGCAACATGTTGCCAAAGCTTACTTCGGCAACGATGAACTTGGAACGGGAGAGGTTAACCTGACGGACATTGAGGTTCCCCAAATCGACCTTCACAAAGAAGGTGTCCATGGTGACCTTGTTCTCGATACCCGCATCGTACGAGACATTGACATTGGCGCTCCCGGTGTTGATTTTCAATCGCGAAACCGCAAGACCGGACAAGTCCACGTTGGCATTGCCAAGGCCGTAGTCCAGGTCGAGGGAGTATGGCTTGGTATCGGTAAGGTACAGTTTCCAGAGTTTCTCTGAGCTTCCGCTCTCCTCGCGCCCCAGCACCTGGTAGGATATCTTCTTGCTCACTCTGGTGCCGCCCTCGTTCTCCAGGGCGAGTTTCACATAGCAAACTGCGTTGCGCACTTCATTGCTGAAAGAGTGTGCATATTGCTCTAATTCCTGGTTGCTGTAGAAATTCAGGATTTCAGAGGTTTGGCCTGGACGGATAATGCAATTGCCCGTCTTCGCCTTGAGATTCAATTGGACTGTTTTGCAGGCCTCCTGATCCTCCACTGCAAATTGCTTCTTCATCTGGCCCACGACTACGCCCGTGGCCATCCACCCCGCTAATGCCAACAACGCCGGCTTAAGCATCTGCTTTCTTCTTCGTTTTAGGTCGTCCTTACGTCAGTCGGGCGAAAATGGGTTAAGAAACCGTTAAATATCACCCGTAATTGGTCATATACGGGAAGTATGCCGAAAGGTTGAAGAAATGTATGTTTTGGGCGAAAAATCCCTATTCCTGACCAAAATACTCCTTCATTCGCTCGAAAAAGCCCTTTTCTGACTTATCGGGATTAGGCTGAAAGTTGGGAGAGGTCTTGAGGCGTTCGAGGATTGCGCGCTCTTCGGTTGTCAGCTTCTTGGGAGTCCAAACGTTAACATAGACGAGTTGGTCACCCACACCGTAGCCATTCACGTCGCGAATTCCTTTGCCTCGAAGGCGGAGGATCTTCCCACTTTGTGTACCGGGCTCAATCTTGATCCGGAGTTTCCCATTGATCGAAGGCACTTCCACGTTGGTTCCCAGGGCTGCGTCTACAAAATTGATGTGGAGATCATAAATCAGGTTGTTGCCGTCGCGCTTCAGTTCCTTGTCTTCCTGCTCCTCAATCATGATCAGCAGGTCGCCGGGGGCTCCGCCTCCCGGAGCCTCATTGCCCTTTCCGCTCATGGACAACTGCATGCCGTCTGCCACACCGGCCGGAATCTTGATGGAAATGAGATCCTCACGGGATTCAAGGCCCGAGCTATCAACGCCGGCAGGCCGCTTGTCAATAACTTGGCCTGATCCCTGGCACGTGGGACACACCGACGCCGAGACCATCTGACCAAGCATGGTGTTCACCACTTTTCTTACTTGCCCATTTCCCTGACAGGTGGTGCAGGTCTTGAAAGTGACACCTTCGGCGCGCACGAGACGGTGTACTTTGATTTTCTTCTCTGCACCGTTGGCGATCTCTTCCAGGTTCAGTTTGAGTTTAATGCGCAGGTTGGAACCGCGGCGTTGCCCTGACCGGCCGCCGCCTCCGAAAAAGCTGTCGAAGGGACTGCCGTGGCCTCCGAAAATATCCCCGAATTGACTGAAGATATCTTCCATGTTCATGGTATGTCCGGAGAACCCTCCCTGACCCGGACGCGAATGGCCAAAGCGATCATACTGAGCCCGCTTGTCAGCGTCACTCAATACTTCATACGCCTCGGCTGCCTCTTTGAATTTTTCCTCCGCATCCTTGTTTCCCGGATTCTTGTCAGGGTGAAATTGGATAGCCACCTTCCGATAGGCCTTTTTGATTTCCTCCGGTGTGGCAGATTTGGAGACGCCTAGTATTTCGTAGTAGTCGCGCTTGGCCATTTAGTTTGAAAGTTTGGGCATTTGAAAACGTGAACCATGAATCAGGCTCCAACGACTACTTTGGCGAAGCGGATAACCTTATCATTCAGCGTATATCCTTTCTCCACAACATCAACAATCTTTCCTTTCCTGGTCTCATCGGCCACAGGCACCTGCGTGATGGCTTCGTGCAGATCGGCATTGAACGCTGTGTCCGAAGTGATGTCCATGGCCTTCACACCATTTTGTTCCAGTATCTTCTTGTATTTACTCTGAATGAGAAAGAAACCCTCTGCTTCCTTCGTATTCTGATCCTTAAAAGATTTTTCTGCCCGTTCAAAATCATCCATAACGGGCAGCAGGGCTTTCAACAGCTGCTCATTGGCGCCAAAAATAAGTTCCTGTTTCTCTTTAGCTGTGCGGCGTCGGTGGTTCTCAAATTCAGCGTACAGCCGAACGTATTTGTCCTTGGCTTCTGCCAATTCGTCCTGAAGCCTTTTGGCCGGATCAACTTCATTGCCTTTCAACTTGGCGGGTTCAGCTTCGGGGCTTTGGCCGGCAGGGACTTCCTGGTTGGTTTCTTCGTGCTGTGACAGTTCCTGTTCAGTATTGAGCGTGTTTTCCATGATTTCCCTTCGATTCAGCGGCAAATTGACAAGAATTTTGCCAAAAGGCGATTCTATGCCAGAATGGCCTGTTTCAGATCAGTTGTGCAAGTGTTTCCAGATCAAGTCCTTCAGTTCAACGATCCCCTGGTTGGTGACCGCGGAGATGAACACGGCCGGTAAATCGTCAGGCAGTTCCTTTCTAATCTCCTCACGCAATTCGTCATCCAGAAGGTCTGATTTGGAGATGGCAAGAAGTCTTTTCTTGTCCAGCAATTCAGGATTATACTGCCGGAGTTCGTTGATCAGGATATTGTACTCTTGGCGGATATCGCGGGAGTCGGCCGGGATGAGAAAGAGCAGAAGGGAATTTCGTTCGATGTGCCGCAGAAATCGTATTCCCAAACCTTTCCCTTCCGCAGCGCCCTCAATAATACCAGGGATATCAGCCATAACAAATGACTGGTTGTCGCGGTATGCTACAACGCCCAGGTTAGGCGTGAGGGTCGTAAACGCATAGTCAGCAATTTTCGGCTTGGCTGCAGACACAACGGACAATAGGGTTGATTTGCCTGCATTGGGAAAGCCTACCAGTCCAACATCGGCGAGGAGCTTAAGTTCGAGGATCACCCATTCTTCCACGCCGGGTTCTCCGGGTTGGGCGAACTGAGGTGCCTGTTGGGTTGGTGTGGCAAAAAAGGCATTACCCTTGCCGCCCCGGCCGCCGGGAGAAAGGATGACCTCTTCGCCATCCCGGTTGATTTCACAAATGAATTCACCCGATTCCGCCCGACGCGCAACCGTGCCTAACGGAACCTCGATGATTTCGTCCTGACCCTGGGCACCGGTCATATTCGCTCCTTCGCCGCTGTGACCGTTTTCAGCTGAGATATGTTTTCGGTATTTGAGGTGCAGCAAGGTCCAAAGCTGTGCATTCCCTTTCAGGATCACGTGACCGCCTCGTCCGCCGTCACCACCGTCGGGCCCGCCCTTGGGAACAAACTTCTCGCGATGAAAATGCAGACAGCCGGCGCCACCGTTTCCGGAGCGCGACCTGAACTTTACATAGTCAATGAAGTTGGGATTGGACACGTCAACGGGATCAAGACTGATCAAGAACTGCCGCGATATCACCGGCAATCTTGTCTATGGACCCGACTCCGTTAATGGTAGAGAGGCGGTTTTGCTTTGCGTAGTAGGGCAACACGTGGACGGTCTTACCGAAGTATTCGGTGACCCGCTTGTTCAGTTTCTCGTCTTCATCATCGGCGCGGTTTTCAATTGTGCGACGCTTGGCAATACGCGCGCGCAGCTCAGCTTCGGAAACGTCGAGGGCGATTACGTGATGAATGGCTGTTCCATTCTCCTTCATGAAGTTATCGAGTGCTTCCGCCTGGGCCACGGTGCGTGGAAATCCGTCAAACAGGAATCCCTTGGCCTGCGGATTCTTCTGCAGTTCCTCCTTCAGCATGGCAATGGTGATTTCGTCAGGCACCAGTGCGCCGCTATTCATTATTTCCTTTACGCGTTTTCCGAGTGGAGTATCATTCTTGGTGTGCCATCGGAAAAGATCTCCGGTGGAAATGTGTACAAAGCCATACTTCTTGATGAGCCGCTCGCTCTGGGTGCCTTTGCCGGCCCCGGGAGGACCGAAAATGACGACGTTGATCATGGTCTTGGGTTAAGGGAACGCAAGATAAAGTTCCGGTTTCAAAGTTTCGGTTTCCGGGTTGGCCTTTCTTTGGGATGACCGCC
>JAYRNL010000221.1:0-11211 GCA_041912235.1 Cyclobacteriaceae bacterium | reverse complement strand
TTATCGTGGACGCAGCACAGGGCATCCAGGCACAGACCATTTCCAACCTGTACCTCGCCCTTGAACATAACCTGACCATCATTCCGGTCCTTAACAAGATCGACCTGCCTGCGGCCATGCCGGAGGAAGTGACCGATCAGATTGTTGATCTCATTGGCTGCAGCCGTGAATCCGTGCTCAAAGCCAGCGCGAAAGAGGGACTCGGCATAAAGGAAATTCTCGAGGCGGTGGTGGATCGAGTCCCCGCCCCGAAAGGCGACCCGAATGCACCCCTCCAGGCGATGATCTTCGACTCGGTATTCAATTCCTTCCGCGGCATTGAAGTGTATTTCCGGGTATTCAACGGCACCATACGGAAAAACGACCGCATCAAGTTCGTCAACGTGGGCACCGAACATAACGCCGACGAGATCGGCGTACTTAAACTCGACAAGCATCCCCGCAATGAAATAAGCGCCGGCAATGTCGGCTACCTGATTTCAGGGATCAAAGTGGCCAAGGAAGTGAAAGTGGGGGATACCATTACGCTGCTGGAAAACCCGGGCCCTGCGGTCAAGGGTTTTGAGGATGTCAAGCCCATGGTGTTCGCAGGAATCTACCCGGTGGATACCCATGAATTCGAAGAGCTTCGCGCGTCGATGGAAAAACTCCAGTTGAACGACGCCTCGCTCGTCTGGGAGCCCGAGACCTCCGCCGCCCTCGGTTTTGGTTTCCGTTGCGGATTCCTTGGGATGCTTCACATGGAGATCATTCAGGAGCGCCTGGAGCGCGAATTCGGCATGACGGTGATCACCACGGTGCCTTCCGTTCAATTCCGGGCGCTGCTCACCAACGGCAAGATCATCGAGATCAACGCCCCCTCCGAGATGCCTGACCCCACGCACCTGGAGATGATTGAAGAGCCGTACATCACGGCGCAGATCATCACCAAGTCAGACTATATCGGCTCGATTATCGGATTGTGCATGGACAAGCGAGGGATCATCAAGAACCAGATGTACCTGACCTCCGATCGGGTGGAGCTCACCTTTGATATGCCCCTGGCCGAGATTGTGTTCGATTTTTATGACAAGCTGAAGACCATTTCGCGGGGATATGCGTCACTTGACTACCACCTTATCGGATTCCGCGAAAGCGACATGGTGAAACTTGATGTGCAGTTGAACGGAGAAAAGGTCGACGCCCTGTCCGCCATCGTGCACCGCGACAAAGCCTATGAATGGGGACGCAAGCTGTGCGAGAAATTGAAAGAATTGATTCCGCGCCACATGTTTGAGGTCGCCATCCAGGCAACGATCGGCCAGAAGATCATCGCCCGCGAAACCGTCAGCGCCATGCGCAAGAACGTATTGGCTAAGTGCTACGGCGGCGATATTTCCCGCAAGCGGAAACTGCTGGAGAAACAGAAGAAAGGCAAGAAACGCATGCGCCAGGTAGGCTCGGTGGAGATTCCACAGGAGGCCTTTATGGCGGTGTTGAAAATAGAGTAACCCGGTTCGCACCATGACGGATACCACCACAAAATCGTATACCCTGATCGACGGACGCAAGATCGCCGGCGAAATCAAGCAGGAGATCGCCCAGAAAGTGGTGGAGCGAAAACAGGCCGGCAAGAAGATTCCGCACCTGGCCTTTATCCTGGTCGGCGACGATGGCGCCAGCCAAACTTATGTCGACCACAAAGTGAAGGCCTGTAAGGATGTGGGTTTCCACTATACGATGATGCGCTTCGCCGACACCATCTCGGAAGAAAAGCTGAGCAAGCACATCACCGCCGTTAACAACGACGATGATGTGGATGGTTTCATCGTGCAACTTCCGCTCCCGGCGCACATCTCCGTAGAGCGCATCACCGACCGGATTCGGCCCGACAAGGATGTGGATGGCTTCACCAACCGGAATTTTGGGAGTATCATTTCGAAGGTCCCCTTGCTGATGCCCGCCACGCCGTTTGGCGTGATGGAATTGCTTCGCCGTTACGACATCAAGACCGAAGGGAAGAACTGTGTTGTGGTCGGCGCAAGCCGGATTGCCGGCGCACCGCTGAGCATGATGCTGGTCGAACAGGGACATGCCACGGTTACCATTTGCCACAAGTACACCCAGAACCTCGCCGACTACACCCGCATGGCCGACATCCTTCTGGTGGCTGTTGGTAAACCCGGACTCGTCACGGCTGATATGGTAAAGGATGGAGCCGTAGTGATCGACATCGGCACAACCAAGGTAGACGACCCAAGCAAACCCAATGGCTTTGCCATCAAAGGCGATGTGGACTTCAAGAATGTGGCCCCCAAGTGCACGTATATCACTCCGGTTCCGGGTGGCGTTGGTCCCATGACCATCGCCTCGCTGCTACTTAATACACTACGCGCTACTGAGCTGCGTCATCCCTGAGTTCGGGCCGCACTAACCAAACTTCCCGCTTCAACCGCTTGAGCCCCTCCACACTTCCCTCCCTGCCGGTCATGGAGAGTTTCCTTACCCTTCAGGGTGAAGGCTTTTACCAGGGGAGTGCGGCTTACTTTGTGCGTCTCGGTGGCTGCGATGTGGGCTGCGTTTGGTGCGACGTAAAAGAATCATGGCCGGCTGAAGCACACCCATTCGTCCCAGTGAACACGATAGCTGAGCAGGCGTCTCAACAGGGCGCTCCCATCGTGGTGGTCACGGGCGGAGAACCAACCCTCTACAACCTGGAAGTATTGACCCAGGAGCTGAAAACGAAAGGGCTGCGTACTCACCTGGAAACTTCGGGGGCCTATCCCATCACCGGGACATGGGACTGGATCTGCCTGTCACCTAAGAAATTCAAAAGCCCCGATTCTTCGAGTTATGATCGGGCCGATGAGCTTAAGGTTATTGTGTATAACCGCAGTGACTTCGCCTGGGCAGAAGCCGAGGCAGCAAAGGTGAGACCGGCCTGCTGTTTGTACCTTCAGCCGGAGTGGTCAAAGGAAAAAGAAATTGCCCCGTTGATCATTGATTATATCAAAAAGCACCCGAAATGGAGGCTATCGCTCCAGGTTCACAAGTACTTGAATATACCGTGACGGCGTTAAGCAGGTGGAGGTTATCTTCACACCCCATGAGACCAGTTCTTTTCCTCATCCTTCTCTCTTCATTCGGGACTTATGCCCAGGTGCCGTTGGCGACAACCAACAAGAAGGCTATCGCCCTCTACACCGAGGCTGACAATTACCGGGTTCGCGGGCAGTACCGGCAAGCCCTGCAGTTGCTCAATGAGGCGATCGAAAAAGACCGAAATTTTACGGAGGCCTATTTCAGACAAGGGATTATTCTGAAGGCCGTTCGCGACTACGCGCAATCGTCCAAAGTTTTGCTGATCGGACTCAATACCACGGCTGACCCCAAGAAGCAGAAGGGGTTCTTCTATGAGCTGGGTGATAACTGCATGCTGGAGGGAAACTATACGCGGGCCATAGACTTTCTGGATCATTATCTCCAGTCGGAATCTATGAATAAGCCTAAAATCGATCAGGCTCAGTTGTGGAAGCGCAATGCGCAGTTTGCCCTCCGCAACCAGAAAGTGGCCACCGATTACCGCCCTTCACTTCTTTCGGACACGGTCAATGCATTTGCCATGCAATATTTTCCCGTGATGACGGCAGACGAGCAGGAGTTGATATTCACCCGCCGGGTCGGCGGCAGAGACAATGATGATGAAGACCTGGTGGTATGCCGAAAGGATTCCCTGGGTCGCTGGAAGCCACCGGTCTCCATCTCCCCGAATATCAACAGCCCGATGAACGAGGGCACGTGTACGATTTCCGCCGACGGCCGGCACCTGATCTTCACTTCCTGTATGGGTCGGAGGGGGTATGGAAGTTGTGATCTGTTTGAAAGCCGCAAGGTCGGCGACGAGTGGACGCGCCCGGTCAACCTGGGGCCTGAAGTAAATTCCCCGGCATGGGAGTCGCAACCGTCACTATCCGCTGATGGCCGCACGCTCTTCTTTGTTTCCGATCGCCGTGGAGGCGTTGGCAACAAGGACATCTATGTGTCGTACAAACTCGCGAATGGAAAATGGACCAAGGCAGAAAACCTCGGACCCCGGATCAACACACCGTATGATGAAATCTCACCCTTTATTCACGTCAATAACCGAACGCTGTTTGTGGCTTCGACCGGCAAGCCGGGATTCGGAGGGTATGACCTGTTTCGCAGCGAGTACGAGAATGGCGCGTGGACGGAGATGGAGAATTTTGGTTCGCCGGTCAACAATCACGAAGATCAGTTCTCGCTCTTTATCACCCGCGATGGCAAGCGGGGTTTCTACTCTCACGAGGACAACTTTAAGCTGAACTCATCTGTGCTCTATGAGATTCACGTTCCGGAGGAGCTGCAGCTCAAGTACAAAAGCAATTATGTAAAAGGAATTGTGCGGGATGCGGTTACCCGCAAGCCGCTGGGTGCCCGCGTGGAACTGTTCAACATCAACCGTAACGAACTGATATCGTCGGTGGAAGCTGATTCGGTCACCGGTGAATACCTGATGGTGCTTACCCAGGGTGCCGACTATGCCTTGTATGTTTCGGAGCCGGGATACTTGTTCAAAAGCCTGAATTTCAATTACGAAGTACAGGAGAATCTGGTGCCGGTTTCGCTCGATGTCCTGCTGGATCCAGTAAAGGCCGGTGCATCGGCAGTGCTGAACAACATCTTCTTTGATCTGAATAAGTATGACCTCAAGGAGAAATCGGTCACCGAACTGGACAAGGTGACCAAATTCCTTACCGAGAATCCCGGTTTGCGCATTGAAATCAGCGGACATACGGACAACCAGGGCACGGCAGCCTACAATGTGCAATTGTCACTCAAGCGTGCCCAATCCGTTGTCGCCTACCTGACTTCGCATGGAATCGACGGCAGCCGACTGACCCAGAAAGGGTACGGTGCCGAAAAGCCATTGGTGCCGAACGATACGGAAGAGAACCGGCAAATCAACCGGCGGATCGAATTCCGGTTGATTCGTTAGACGAGGTCCAATTTCATCAGGTAGTTACGTACGTAATCCGTCGTTCCTTCTTCGAGCGAGTGGAACGGCTTGACATACCCGATGCTCCTCAGCTTTGCCATTTCAGCCTCGGTAAAATATTGATACTTGTCACGGATGTCGCCCGGCGTGTCGATGAACTCAATGTTTTCCGGCTTGTCCATGGCCTTGAATACGGCGCGAACCAAATCGAGAAACGTGCGCGCCTTGCCCGAACCGAGATTGTAGATACCTGAATTCTTGCGGTGGTGCATCAGCCAGTAGCATACGTCCACCACATCGAGTACATACACAAAATCGCGCATCTGTTCTCCGTCTTTGTACTTCGGGTTGTGCGACCGGAACAACTTCATCTTTCCCGTTTTCAGAATTTGGTTGTAGGCATGCCAGATCACGGAAGCCATGCGCCCTTTGTGATACTCGTAGGGGCCGTAGACATTGAAGAATTTCAACCCGGCCCAGAAGAAGGGCCTGTCCTGCTGCTGCAACGCCCACACGTCAAAGTCCTGCTTAGATTGACCGTATGGATTCAGTGGCTTGAGGCGGGGGATGAGAGCCTCATCGTCCGAATAACCTATTTCCCCAAGCCCGTAGGTTGCCGCGGAAGAGGCATACACGAGGGGAATCTGGTAGCGGATGCACCGGCTCCAGATATCTTTCGTGTACCGGGTATTGAATTGATTGAGCTTGGCAACGTCAAATTCCGAGGTGTCGGTGATCGCCCCGATGTGAAAAATGAACTCAACCAGTTCCTGGTGGATGTCCAGCCAGGGCATGAAGTTTTCAATGGCCACCTTTTCTTTGATTTTCAATCCCTCCAGGTTCTTGTTGCGGACTGCATCGCCGAATGAATCGACAGCGACGATGGCGTTGAAGTTTTCCTGGTTGAGTTTTCGGATGAGACAGCTCCCGATGAAACCGGCAGCCCCGGTGACGACGATCATGCGTACAAATTTTGCCTGCAAGTTAGTGTATATTTGCGGCTCATCCGCCGTGCCTTGGCGGGCATCCCTATGGTCTTCGTCAGCCGAAAAGAACATTTCAACGCCGCCCACAAACTCAGCAATCCGGCGTGGTCAAAGGAAAAGAATCTCGAAGTATTCGGTCCCTGTGCCAACGAAAACTGGCACGGTCACAATTTTGACCTGATCGTGACGGTAAAAGGAGACCCCGACCCGGATACGGGATTTGTGATCGACCTGAAGAAGCTGAGTACGTTGATCCGTTCGGAAGTGGTGGAGAAAGTAGACCACAAGAACCTGAACGTCGACGTGGAGTTCATGAAAGGCAAAATGGCCAGTACCGAAAACCTGGCCATGGAAATCTGGAAGATTCTCGCCCCGGCGATCAACGCCTTGTCGGCGCGGGCCAGCCTGCATTCGGTGCGGTTGTTTGAAACGCCTCGTAACTACGTAGAGTATTTTGGTGACTAACCTCCGGCTATGCGCTACTACCTGATTGCCGGCGAACGTTCCGGCGACCTTCACGGGAGCAACCTGATTCGGGCACTCCGGCAACGGGACCCCCAGGCAGTGGTTCGTGGTTTTGGCGGTGACGAGATGAAGGCGGCCGGTGCTCAGCTTACCGTGCACTACGAACAACTCGCCTTCATGGGGTTCATAACGCTGATCGCCAACTACGGGACCATCCGGCGGATGTTGAAGCGGTGCAAGGAGGACATCGTGCAGTTCAACCCGGACGTGGTCATCCTCATCGACTACGGCGGCTTCAACCGGAGGATTGCCAAGTTCACCAAACCCCGCGGCATTAAAACATTCTACTACATCCCCCCTAAGGTGTGGGCCTGGTATCAGCGTCGTGCCGGAGAACTCAGGCAGACCATTGACCGGATGTTTGTCATCCTGCCTTTTGAAAAAGAGTTCTACAAGAAATACGGCATGGATGTCGATTATGTCGGTAACCCGGTCCTGGATGCCATCAAATCATTCTCACCGTCAGCTGATTTCGCCGATCGTCACGGGCTCAACCGGGACAAACCCATTATCGCGCTCCTTCCGGGGAGCCGGAAGATGGAGCTGAGGCGCATCATTCCGGTAATGGCACAATTGATCGAACGGTTCCCCGATTGCCAGTTTGCCGTCGCGTCGCTTAGTGACCTTGATGGCGCCCTGTATGAACCCCTGCGGAGTCACCCCCACGTGCGCTGGATTCTCGATGAAACCTATGATTTGCTGAATATATCCACGGCGGCGGTGGTTTGCTCCGGTACGGCGACACTGGAGACATCCCTGTTCAATGTTCCTCAAGTGTGTGTTTACAAAGCGGGATGGCTCGAAATGCGGATCGCGAAGGCGGTAGTTCAAGTGAAGCATATCTCTCTCGTAAACCTCATTGCTGGCCGCAACGTGATCCAGGAGTTGATCCAGGAAGATGCTTCCGTCCAGGCAATTGCTGAAGAGTTGCAGAAATTGATCAGGCCCGGTGCTTACCGTGAGGCCATGCTCTCGGATTACCGTCACTTGCATCAAGTGCTTGACACCGGTTCCGCCAGCGACAACGCCGCGCGGTTGATGATCGGTTACCTGCAAAAATCCTAAGGAAGCTTCTCAATATCCAACACAAACATCCTTCGGTCCAGCCATCGGGGGTCCCGGAAGAATACGTCACGGATTTTGGGGTTCTCCTTCATTCCGGCCAGGTAGTAAAGTTGATTGTTGTGAATGTAGGCAAGTCCGTGAGTCCACGGCACATTGCTTCTGAATTGTTTCCATGCGCCAGTCACAACGTTGTAGGCAACGAGAAAACCTTCGTGTTGTTGAAGGCCCAACAGGTACACGGTCTGGTTGTGTCCGGCAACGGCTCCTACCCGGTACGGCAACTGCGCAACGCTGTCCCAGGTGTCCTTAACCGGGTCATAACGAACAACATCCGTTGCGGACTCGTCATACCTTGGGCCAAACGCCAACAATTTGTCATCGATGAAGACACCAAAACGAAAATGCGGACCGGGTAAAGTATCCAGGCTTTCAAAACGAAGCGTTGCCGGATCGAAGGCGAGGAACTGGGTAGTGTTTAACATCCAGGGTCGCTGAATTGTGTGGGAGGAACCCGACTTGAAAATCAGTGAACTGCCCAGGAGATATACCTTTTCTTTCCATACAACGGCGCCACCCGGAACCGGGGCCGTGCCTTCAATGGGGTAATAGATGAGCTCGAGTTTCTGCAAGTCAAGGACTTCCAGTTCCTCTCCCAGGGTAATGACCTTTCCAAACGAGGGCAGGTAGGCACAGGTGATCCGGCCCTGGCTGTGAAGCTTCTTGATCTTCTGTTGGGGAAATTCAATTTTCTGCCAGGTTTTTGCCTCGAAGGAGTAAAGATGATAGTCCTTCCAGTCGCGGACGATGATTGAACGTCGGGTTATCGCCCCTCCAAAATTGGTGCCGACCAGGGCAGGTGTTTTTGAAATGGCTTCGAAGGATACGGTAGGCTGCGATAGCCCCGAAAGGGAGAAGAACAGGAATGCAAGGCTGTAAACGGTCTGTTTCAGCAGGCGGCAGGAATCAGGCCACCTTGAGTTTGCTGTAACGCGACTTGCTGAATTTTTCCTCTGCATAGGCGCGGTTGACAATCAGCTTTTCAGTTCCTTTCTCTGAGGGCAGTTCGAACATGGCATCGTTGATGATCGCCTCGCAGATCGAACGCAGGCCGCGGGCTCCGAGTTTAAAACTCATGGCCTTGTCTACAATAAAATCAAGAGCGCCTTCCTTAAACTCCAACTCGATCCCCTCCATTTCGAAGAGTTTCTTGTACTGCTTCACCAGGGCATTCTTGGGCTCGATGAGAATCTTCTTCAGCGCGGTGGCATCAAGCGGGTTGAGGTACGAAACCACGGGCAGGCGCCCGATCAACTCGGGTATCAGGCCAAAGCTCTTCAAATCCTGGGCGGACACAAATTGAAGCAGGTTGTCGTTGTCGATATCGCTTGGATGCAGCCCATCGCCGGAAGCAAATCCAAGTGGCCGGGTGTTCAAACGGCGGGCGATTAGTTTCGACAGCCCTTCAAAAGCTCCCCCGCAGATGAACAGGATATTGTCTGTATTCACGGTGATCATTTTCTGATCAGGGTGTTTACGGCCGCCCTGCGGGGGTACGTTCACCGGAGTTCCTTCCAGCAGCTTCAGCAACGCCTGCTGCACGCCTTCTCCGCTCACATCGCGGGTAATGGACGGGTTGTCGGACTTGCGGGCGATCTTGTCGATCTCGTCGATATAGACAATGCCCCGCTCGGCGGCTTCCACATTGTAATCGGCAGCCTGAAGCAGGCGCGTAAGAATGCTTTCCACGTCTTCACCCACATAACCGGCCTCGGTAAGTACGGTGGCGTCGGCGATGCAAAACGGTACCTGCAGGATCCGGGCCAGCGTCTTGGCCAGGTAGGTTTTGCCCGTGCCCGTCTCACCCGCCATGATGATGTTCGACTTCTCAATCTGCACATCGGTTACTTCCGATTTGCGCTGCATCAGTCGTTTGTAGTGGTTGTAGACCGCCACTGACAGCACTTTCTTGGCCTGGTCCTGGCCGATGACGTATTCGTCGAGGAACTTCTTGATCTCTTTGGGCTTGATCAGTTTGAAGTTCGGCGTGTTGCCGGCCTCTACCTTGTTCTTCTTTTCCTCCTGCAGGATCTGAGTGGCCTGGGTAACGCACTTGTCGCAAATGTGGGCATGGATGCCTGAGATCATGAGGTCGACATCCTTTTTGCTTCTTCCGCAAAATGAGCACGTTACTTCTGCCATGTCCTGGGTGACTTAATATGCAAAGGTACTGACTATTTGACCAATAGGCTAAAGGCCCGGTTTTGGCTCATGGCGACCGGATTCCTGCTCGGTAGGTCTTATTTCTTCTTTTCCAGCACTTCGTCGATCAGGCCGTACTCCTTCGCTTCGACGGAACGCATCCAGTAGTCGCGGTCAGAGTCCTTTTCAATCTTTTCAAAAGTCTGGCCGCTATGCTTGGCGAGGATCTTGTAAAGGTCTTCCCGGATTTCGATGGTCTGTTTTAGGGATATCTCCATGTCTTTTGACGTGCCTTGCATGCCCGAAGAGGGCTGGTGAATCATGATGCGGGCGTGAGGCAGGCCGGAACGCTTCTTCGGAGCGCCTGAGGCCAGGAGCACGGCACCCATCGAAGCGGCGAGGCCGGTACAGATGGTGGCCACATCGGGATTTACGTACTGCATCGTATCGTATATGCCGAGCCCGGCGTACACGGAACCGCCCGGGCTGTTGATGTACATGATGATGTCCTTCTTGTGGTCGGCTGATTCCAGGAACAGCAGCTGGGCGGTGATCAGGTTGGCAATCTGATCGTCGATGCCCATCCCCAGGAAGATAATGCGGTCAGAAATCAGGCGCGTGAACACATCGATGGCGCGGAAATTTCCTGGCCGCTCTTCGATAACGTATTGCGTCATGTTCTCAATCTTCTGCGCGTAGCCGTCGATCGTGTTGCCGCTCATGCCGAGGTGATGCACGGCATACTTCCTGAATTCATTGTTGGTATCCATAGTCGTAATCGTTTTTCTTAAGATGAAGACGAGTCAGAGGCAGTTTTAGTTTACCCGCCGCGGACCTATAACATCCAATGTTAGAGAATAAATTTCCCATAAAAAAGAACTCCCCCGGGGCTACGTCCTCAAAACGTGATGCGGCCCGGGGAGGTTCTCAGGCTTCTGTATTTATTCGTGGGCGTGTGCGTCGGCGGCCTTTTTGAATTCCTCCAGCGTCACCTTCTTTTCGGTAACGGTGATTTTTTCCTTTACGGCTTTCATGATCCGCTCATGACGAAGTTGATTGTAGATTCGCATGAAATTCTCCCCCTTGCCGTCCTGACCCGAGAGGTAGTTGTCGGCAATGGCATCGAAACGCTCGCCCAATTGCTCAATGATGGCCGGCCCGCCGAACTGCTGGGCGATCAGTTGCTTGGCGCGATCACGAACTTCGGGAGTTTCTACATTGATTTTGTACTCCTCGGCGATCCTGTTCTTGATGAGATCCCACTTCAACCCCTTCTTGTAGTCTTCGAATTCTTTGCCGATGACTTCATCGGTGATCTTCCCGTCGCCGCTTGACTTGAGCCAGGCCTTCAAAAACTGATCGGGCAGATTCACTGTCGTATGATCGACCAGGTGGTGTTGGATTTCATGTTCCAGGAGGTGGTTGCTCTCCCGCTGATAA
>JAYRNL010000220.1:0-4009 GCA_041912235.1 Cyclobacteriaceae bacterium | reverse complement strand
GATCTGACGAGGGAAGAAATAGTCGGTCTTCGCCTTGATCTCTTCGACGCTCCCGCGGAACGGGCCGGCAGGGCCGGCCTTTCTGAACAAGAACAAATGCAAGCCAGCCAGGCCCATGAGCGCGGCGGGCAAGACCATCACATGGATGACAAAGAAGCGGCTCAATGTCATCTGGCCAGGCGTCGCACCGCCCTTAAGGAATCGCGCCATGAAGTCGCCGAGCAACGGCGTCTTGTCCATGATCTCGACCCCGACCGTGGTGGCCCAATAGGCGCGCTGGTCCCAGGGAAGGAGATAGCCGGTGAATCCAAACCCCATGACAATCCCGAAGAGCGCCAAGCCAACCAACCAGATCAATTCGCGAGGTTTTTTGTAGGCGCCCCATAGAAAGACTTGAGACATGTGCGCAAAGACACACACCACCATCGCCGTGGAGCCCCAAAAATGGTAGCTCAGCAAAAACCAACCATAATCCACTGTGTGGATGATGTACTGGGTGCTCGCATAGGCGTGGTCTGCGGTCGGCACATAATAGAACATCAGCAGAATGCCAGTGACCGCCTGCATGATGAAAATAAAAAGCAGGACAGAGCCAAATACATACGCCCACCGAGACCCGCCAGGGACGGGCTCATTGAGCATTTTGGCCTGTAGCGTCTTCAGCCCGACGCGTTCGTCGACAAAGGCGAAGACTTTTTCAATGGCTGACGGCTGAGTCGTTGTCGATTGCGTAGTCGTATCCATTTAGACAATCCGAACCTGGGCTTTCGTGCCCGCTTTGAATTCCATATCGATAATGGTGATGTCGCCCGTTGCGGTAACTTTGATGGGGAGCGGATCCAACGGCCGAGGGGCCGGTCCATCCAAAACCTTCCCTGCAGCATCATAGATACTTAAGTGACAGGGGCAGAGAAAGACCTGCCCCAGGATCTTGTGCGTCCTCCATTTAAAACCACAGCCCAAGTGTGGGCATTTACCCGAGTAGGCGATATAGGGCACGTCCTTCTTGTTGGTCCAGACCACCTTGCCGGCCGCATCGTGGAACTCCATATCTTTGCCTTGATAGACAGACTCCAACACCTTGGGCGTCGCCTTCAAGACCCAGACGTTCTTGTCGATCTCCTGCTCCGGCATATAGGCTTCTTTAAACTTGCGTTTGTATTTGTATTGAACGCCGACGTCATCTTGCTTGATTTTTCCCGAGTTGCCGATCTTGATCCACTCGTTATCGAACGGGGAATACATCGGCTTCATCAAATATCGCAACACGGGAAACGCCAAAGGGAAACCGATGAGAAAACCGATGGCATGGGTGAAGTTCATGAAAAACGTCCGACGCTTCACACTCCGTTCCAGCTCAGGAAGAGGGACCAGCACTTCTCCCGGCGTCACGTGAATGCGATCTTCGAGATGAGCGATTTCAACTTCGTGCGTGGTCACGTACTCATCACGCTTAAACGCCGGGAACGTCGCGTACTCGGCACGGGTGGCGCGGAGCGTCACCACTTCATCCGTGACGCCCTGCACCTGCGACATCGGTATCTGGCGTTCGACCGAACCGGTTTTCTCATCGCCGACCACGATGTCACTAATCTCGTGGGAGAGCGGATCCATGATGACCCGGCGCAGTTCCCCGACTTCACCGTCCGTACATCGAACTTTGGATTTCAGTTTCGGCTGCATCATACTCACTTCATCTTGATCGGCTTCGGAGTATTCACCGAAGCATTCTTATAACCGGCCAGCCAGGCCGCCAACGCATCGATATCCTTGAGCTCCATGAGGTCTTTGTATTTATCAGGCATCTTCCCCTTGTCGTACTCTTGATCGAATCCTTCCGCCTTGTAACTTTTTGGATCGATGATCTTTCTAGCAATTTCTGCTGCAGGCAAGAGGTTCCCAATGTTATCCAATTCAGGGCCGCGCTTCTTACCGCCTTCACCGTTAAGCTTGTGGCAGTTGTAACATTCCTGCAATTGCCATTGCTCTTCACCCAATTTGGCGATGTCACCGGAAGAGGCAGCGGTCGAGGTCGGCGCACTTTCCCCTCCGGCCTTCTGGTCCGCAGGAGCCTGCCCCGCACCCAAGGCCTGCAATCGAGCAGTCAACTCTTTGGCTTTTTCATCCAAAGCTTTGGCGCGCTGCATGAGCACATCCACCTTACCGGCTTCATAGTGTTCGCGCTTCGGCTTCAGAATTTTTTCGATCTTCCCCTTCTCATCTTCCGGATCGTACTGCGGCCACGCGGAAGCGCCAGCGATAAACACCACAGACAATATGGCATAAAACACGAGGAGTGCCCCGACGGCCTTCACGCCACCAAAGGGCTTCAACGTCGGAAGATCGAGAATCATGAAGACAAGGGCGCCTAGGATGGCATAACCAAAAAACAGCGCCTGAAAGACGAAGGGGAAGTCCAGCGCCTTGGTGGCGCCGAACAAGATCCCGCCGATCACAATGCCCACAACCATTTTTTTAATCACGTTTCCCATGAATACCCTCGTTTACCGCCCGTCCAGTATGGTGACCGTCTACTTCGCTCCTGCAGGAACAGGGCTTCCCTCGTGTGCATGCCCTTTCGAATCAGAGGGCCGCAACGTCACGATAATGGCAAAGCTGACCACCGCATAGAACACGATGGTAATACCGGTGATCCACCAGGCCGAATACGACAGCGTTGGCGTAAAAGATTCCGCCGTGAAATCCGGCAACAGGTTGTACGTATGGAAGTACTTCCGCAACAGGGACCGAACCGCCCCCATGAGGCCCATGGTCCAAATCGCGCTAAAGGCGAGGAAGACCAGAACGAATTGCGAGGCAAAGTCGATTTTGCCCCACACAATGGTTCCCTGCGAAACGGCACGGTTATAAATGACGTAATTCACGACTGTGACGAAGACCAGGGTGAACGCCGCGGAATTTTTTGCCGGCATCAGCGCGAGGAAATTCCAATCGGACGGCAATTCGAGTTCTGCCACCAACTTGGCCCCCGTGGGCACAAATCCGTGCGGCGTCATCCAGATGGCGTTGCCCACGACCACCATCAAAAAGCCGATCTTAATGACCGTACTGGACGAAACCGTCAGCGGGATGAACCGTCCCAGGACGGCCGGCGCCAACAGAAGCGGGAGGAGGAAGGCCAGCGAAGTCGGATCCGGTACGGGATAATCGGTCAAGACCTTGGTCATGACGATCGGCAGCAAAACCATAACGATCGGCGCGATCACCGTCATCCGAACCCGCTCGACCCCCTCAATACGCTTCATACTCAGCCAGATATAGTAATTACTCGCCAGGAAGATGAGGCCGATCATGGCGCCTTGCATTTCGAAGAACATCGACAACTGATCGGCCATCATGTAGGGACAGATGGAGGCGTCGTAATCGCAGAGCTCGTAGGCCAGCAAATATCCCATGAAGGGCAGGAACAACAACGCACCCACGCCGATCATATTGCCGACAAAGCCCATCCAATCGTAATAGGCGCGATCTTCTTCCTTCTTCGATCCCATGAACATATAGGCAGCAATGAGGCCGGCGACGAAGCCACCGAAGGTCACATTCCCAACAAGCCGGTGCAAATTGAGCGGCATCCAGCTGTAGTTGAAGACTTTGTCCCACAGGGTGGCGGTCGCCAGGAATTCAGCCGGCGAAATACCTTCCGCCCGAACCGGGGTATTCATGAAAGAGGTCGGCGCGTCGATCACAAACAGCGTAATCGAGCCGATGAGATTCAGCAGCACGCCCAACGCAATGTGACGCCCCTTCTTTTCACCCTTCCAGGCATCCCATGTATAAAAATACATGTAGAGAACAATGGTTTCGCCGATGAACAAGAGCGGATAGACGACGGCGAAAATCAGGAAGAAGTGATTGATGAGCCAGGTCGTGAACTGCGGATAGGTCGCAAGCAGCACGAAAATGAACAGGCCACCGGTCAACGCGGTCATACTATAGAGGATGACCGTCACCTTCGTGACTTCCTTCGCCAGTCGATCGTAGCGAGGAT
>JAYRNL010000219.1:0-11279 GCA_041912235.1 Cyclobacteriaceae bacterium | reverse complement strand
TCGGGCTTTGAAAAGTAAGCGCCTACCCAGAAGTTCTCTTTGCGGAAGGCATCGAAGACTTCCTTGACGATGTTGCTGCGGGGGCTGGAACCATAGGGTGTATTGGTGAGTTTGTAATCCGTGAACTTTGTATCGAACATGCAGAATCCGTCATGGTGTTTGGTCGTGAAGACCATGTATTTCATTCCGGCATCACGTGCCGCCGCTGCCCAATGTTCAGGGTTAAACCTGACAGGGTTGAACGTCTTTGGCAGTGCCTCGTACTTGGTCTTGTAGTCAAAGTAAGCGTCGGCAACTCCCGCCTTTTGTCCGCCGACAGCCCAGCCCACATCCTCGGGGCAAATACTCCAGCTTTCGACGACGCCCCATTGACTGTAGGGACCCCAATGCATGAGCAGACCGAACTTGAGGTCTCTCCATTCCTCCAACCGTGCCTGGATGGCCGGGTTCGGGTCGGGCGTGTATGGATTCTGTGCCGCAAGCGGCAAGGTAATAAGCAGGCAGAATGTGAGCAGTGGTGATTTCATTGGCCCTGTGGATAGTTCACCAAGCTAGGCAGATGGTTTCAGAATTCCTGACACTTTTTACATGGTGATGTTGGGCAAGCAAAGAAAAGTGACAATCTTCGACTCGTTACCTCAGTCGACCTGTGTCACCCGTCACCATCACCTCAGTCGAGATTCTCGACATCCGATTTCCCACCAGCAAAGGCAAGCATGGCTCCGACGCCATGAATCCGGATCCCGACTATTCCGCTGCCTACATTATTCTAAAGACGAATCAGCCGGGGCTTGAAGGGCATGGCCTGACTTTTACCATCGGTCGGGGAAATGAGATTTGCTGTGCGGCCTTGAAAGCCCTCGCCTTTCATGTTGAAGGGCGTACGCTGGAATCCATCACGGCTGACTGGCGCACGTTCTGGCACAGTCTCACCACCGACAGCCAGGTCCGCTGGCTGGGACCCGAGAAGGGAGTAGTTCATCTGGCCACAGGCGCGCTGGTGAATGCCGTTTGGGACTTGCAGGCCAAGGCCGCCGGCAAACCACTCTGGCAGCTGATCTACGACCTGTCGCCAGAAGCGTTGATCGATTGCCTCGATTTTACTTATGTCACCGACGCCTTAACGCCCCAAGAAGCACTTGTCATCCTGCGCGAACAACGAGTGGGCAGAGAGGACAGGCTAAAGCGACTGCTCGCGGATGGATATCCAGGCTATACCACATCGGCGGGATGGCTGGGATATAGTGACGAGCAAATACGGTCGCTTTGCCGGCAGGCGCGGGAAGATGGCTGGACACACGTGAAGATGAAAGTGGGCAGTGACCTAAAGGACGACATGCGACGGGCCGCCATTATCCGAGAGGAAATCGGCAGCGACATGTACTTGATGATGGACGCCAACCAGAAGTGGGATGTCGGGCAGGCGATCGCCAACATGAAATCGCTGGCAGCCTTCAACCCATACTGGATAGAAGAACCCACCAGTCCTGATGATGTGCTCGGCCATGCCACGATCGCCAGGGCCGTACAACCCATCAAAGTAGCGACAGGGGAGCATTGCCAGAACCGCGTCATCTTCAAGCAGCTGATGCAAGCAGGAGGTTTTGGAATTTGTCAGATCGACAGTTGCCGGGTGGGCGGCGTAAACGAAAACCTGGTGATTATGCTCATGGCCGCGAAATATGGTATTCCGGTTTGTCCGCATGCCGGCGGCGTAGGCCTCTGCGAATACGTGCAGCACCTGTCGTTTATCGATTACCTGTGCATCAGCGGAACCATGGAAGGCCGGGTCATTGAATACGTTGATCACCTGCACGAACATTTCGTCGACCCGGTGGTGATCCGCAGGGGGCGATACATGGCCCCACGCAAGCCGGGATACAGCATTGAAATGAAGAGATCCGCCATGGCTGAATATGCTTTTCCCGACGGCCCCGTGTGGAGTGCGGAGCGTAAATCCAGGCAACCATGAGCAGCATGAAAGGAAAAGAAATCATCGTCACCGGCGGCGCCAGCGGCATCGGCCTGGCCATCGCGCGCAAGTTCGGTCAGGCGGGAGGCAACGTATTCATCCTCGACGTGAATCCCGATTCGGGGAAAGCGGTCGCCCTGAACCTGAACGCGGAAGGTCTTACTGTGAAGTTCATCCACTGCAATGTGGCCGACTACGTCGACGTGCAGCGCGCTTTCGCCAGCGTGAATCACCCCGACGTGCTCATCAACAATGCCGGAGTTGCTCATGTGGGAAACCTGGAGCAAACCAACCCGGAAGAGCTGGACAGACTCTACCAGATAAATGTCAAAGGAATCTATCACTGCACACGGACGGTGATTGGTGCGATGGTAAAGCAGGGTGGAGGGGTGATTTTGAATATGGCCTCCGTGGCGGCCATGGTAGGCATCCCCGATCGCTTTGCCTACTCCATGACCAAAGGCGCTGTGGTGGGCATGACCTTGTCCATCGCCCGCGACTACGTGGACAAGAAGATTCGGTGTAATGCCATTTCGCCGGCGAGGGTTCACACCCCGTTCGTGGATGGGTTCCTGGCCAAAAATTATCCAGGCCAGGAGAAGGAGATGTTTGAAAAGCTGGCCGCCACCCAACCCATCGGGCGGATGGGGACACCCGAAGAGGTGGCCACGATGGCGTTATACATTTGTTCAGACGAAGGATCATTTCTCACGGGCTGCAACTTCCCTGTCGACGGTGGGTTTGTGGGACTAAAAATGTGAAACCATGAAACTCATCCGCTTTGGAGACCCGGGAAAGGAGAAGCCGGGCATCTGCACCGATCAGGGCACATGGCTCGATTGCCGCGCGTTTGGCGAGGACTGGGATGAAGGGTTCTTTGGCAGCGGCGGCATCGATCGCCTTCATAAGTGGTTGTCTGCGCACCAGGCATCATGTCCTGTTGTAAACAAGAGCACGAGGCTCGGACCGCCGGTCGTACGACCGTCCAAGATCATCTGCGTCGGCTTGAATTACTCGCTTCATGCCAAGGAATCGGGCATGGAAGTGCCGGCACAGCCCGTCATCTTCATGAAGGCCACTTCTTCGCTTGCCGGACCCAACGACGACATCATCATTCCAAGAAACTCCGTGAAGACCGATTGGGAGGTGGAGTTGGCGGTGGTGATTGGCAAGAAGGCGAGCTATGTGGAAGAAAGCGAGGCGCTGAAACATGTGGCGGGCTATGTTCTGCATAATGATGTGAGCGAACGCGACTTTCAACTCAATCACGGTGGCCAGTGGGTCAAGGGAAAGAGTTGCGATACGTTTGCGCCCCTGGGGCCGTGGATCGCCACCCCGGATGAGATCCAGGATCCGCATGACCTGCAACTCTGGTTGACCGTCAATGGCGAGAAGATGCAGGACAGCAATACCTCCGACCTCGTCCATCGAATTCCCAAATTGATCAGCTACATCAGCCAATACATGAGCCTTCTTCCCGGCGATGTCATCTCGACAGGAACGCCGGCCGGAGTCGGTATGGGCCTCAAGCCGCCCCGGTACTTGAAGGAAGGCGATGTGGTAGAACTCGGCATCGACGGGTTGGGGTCATCCCGGCAACGCGTGAAAGCCTACAAACCGTAGTGCAGTGAGGATTGATGCCCACCAGCACTATTGGAAATTTGATCCCGTTCGCGATGCGTGGATCGACCACACGATGCAGGCAATTCGAAGAGACTTCATGCCGAAAGACCTTGAACCGCTTCTTAAGGCAAAAAGCATGGACGGATGTGTGGCCGTTCAAGCTGATCAGTCAGAACGTGAAACCCGCTTTCTGCTTGAACTGGCTGACCAAAACAGCTTTGTCAAGAAAGTAGTCGGTTGGGTTGATCTTGCCGCCAGCGATATTGAAGAGTGCCTGGCTTATTGGAAGCAACATGCCAGGCTGTGTGGCTTTCGGCACATCCTGCAAGCGGAGCCGCCGGAGAAAATGAAGGACAAGGCGTTCAGGCATGGATTATCAAAACTTTCCGCGCACGGGTTCACCTATGACATCCTGATCTACCCGAAGCACCTGGACGCCGCCCTCGACCTGGTGGATGCCTTTCCGGATCAGGCTTTTGTCATCGATCACCTAGCCAAACCCGGCATCCGCCAGAAACAGCTGGAGCCTTGGAGAAAGCAAATCCTGGAAATGGCGCTGCGGCCCAATGTCTTTTGCAAGCTGTCGGGAATGGTCACCGAAGCCAGCCTTACCTCCTGGCAGCCGGCAGACTTGCTTCCATTCATGGAAGTTGTGCTGGCGGGCTTCGGCGCGCGGCGACTGATGTTCGGTTCAGACTGGCCGGTGTGCCTGCTGGCTTCGGATTACAACCGGGTAGTTGAAGTGGTGGAATCGTTTATCAGGGAACTCAATCCGGAAGAGCAGGAGCAAATCATGGGAGGGACGGCGGAGCGCTTCTACGGAATAACAAATTGAATTAGCTTTAGGGAAAGCATTCTCCATGCCTCAAACTTTTGCCATGGCTCTCGACCTTAAAGAGGATGCGGCGCTCATCACGGAATACGAACGATATCATGAGCATATCCCGGATGCCATTCGAAAGAGCCTTACCGGTTCGGGCATCCTGAGCATGGAGATCTACCGGTGGCAGAACCGTCTCTTTATGGTCATGGTGACAACCGACGACTTCTCGCTGGAAGAGAAGATTAAGCAGGACAAGACCAATCCGGACGTACAAGCCTGGGAAACGCTCATGTGGAAATTCCAGCAGGCACTCCCGGGCACAAAGCCGGGCGAAAAATGGCAGCTGATGAAGCGAATATTTGAATTGTAGCGCATGAACCTTAATCTCACCGGCAAAGTCATACTCGTCACCGGCGGTGCCAAAGGCATCGGCAAAGGCATTTCCATCAAGCTTGCCCAGGAAGGAGCCATTCCGGCAATTGTCGGGCGGAATGCAAACGACAACAAACAGGTTGTCGACGAAATCGTGAAGGCCGGCGGAAAGGCTTTCGCTGTTGAAGCCGAACTGACCATCGACGACGAATGCAGAAAAGCTGTTGAAAAAGTGCGATCGGCATTCGGAAGGATAGACGGGCTTGTCAACAACGCGGGGGTCAACGATGGTGTTGGATTAGCCAAAGGAAACTATAATGACTTTGTTGCCTCGTTGCACAAGAACCTTATTCATTATTACCTCATGGCGCATTATGCCTTGAACGATCTGATCAGGAGCAAAGGACCGATCGTTAATATTGGTTCCAAGGTAGCCGAGACAGGGCAGGGAAACACGTCAGCCTACGCGGCTTCCAATGGTGGACGCAACGCGCTGACACGGGAATGGGCGGTAGAACTGCTCCCACATGGAATCAGGGTCAACGCCGTTATCGTCGCCGAGAGCTTTACCCCCTTGTATGAGGCCTGGATCAGCACCTTCCCCGATCCCAAAGCGAAACTTAAATCAATAACGGAGAAGATTCCCTTGGGCAAACGCATGACCACGGCGGAAGAAATTGCCAACATGGTGGCCTTCCTCCTGTCAGACGTGTCAAGTCACACGACGGGGCAGTTGATTCATGTAGATGGAGGATATACACATCTCGACCGAAGCCTTTGACCATGATGCCGGCTGAAGGCCCTACGGGTCAACCATCCTCTTACCGCGTCCCGCTGATTCTGGTCACGAGCCTTTTCTTCTTTTGGGGATTCGTGCACAACCTTGATCCGATCCTCATCCCTCACCTGCGCAACGCATTCTCGCTTACCTATCTTCAATCCGCGCTGGTCGACTCGGCCGTATTCATCGCCTACTTCCTGATGGCCCTGCCGGCCGGACTGCTTATGCGAAAGTATGGCTACCGCATGGGAATCGTGACGGGCCTCGTTCTCTTTGGCGGCGGTTCGCTGCTGTTCCTGCCAGCCGCCGATACGCTGGAGTATGCCTACTTCCTCGGCGCGCTTTTTATCATCGCCAGCGGACTTACGCTCCTGGAGACAGCGGCAAACCCGTATGTGACCATTCTCGGCCCCGTTGATTCCGCTGTGCGCCGGCTAAACTTCGCGCAATCTTTCAACGGGCTTGCGGTAGTGCTGGCTCCCCTGGTAGGAGGTCAACTCATTCTCACTGGCATAGAATTATCCAATGCCGACCGGTCGGCACTTTCGCCTGATGCCATGCACGCACTCATGAAAGCGGAAGCGGCGACCGTTAAAGGGCCCTACCTTGTTCTTGGGCTGGTAATCTTGGCTGTGGCTGTGGTCTTCCTGATGGTCAAGCTCCCCGAGGTCAATGAAGCCTCAGCGGTTCCGGTGAATGGGAATGTCCTTCGTCACAGGCACCTGCGCTGGGCGGTCATGGCCCAGTTTATGTACGTCGGGGCCCAGGTATGCGTGACCAGCTTCTTTATCAATGTGGCTGTCGCCAACGCAGGGATAACCCAGAAAGAAGCCGCCGTTTATTTGGGACTTGGTTACGGCCTGGCCTTCATGACCGGCCGCTTTTTTGGCACCTTCCTCATGCGATTTATCGCCCCTCATATACTACTGCTTATTTATGCGGTTATTAACCTATTTCTCAGCTTGTTATGTGTTAATTTTCAGGGGATGGTGATCGTGTATTCATTGATCGGGGTAGGCTTCTTCATGTCGATCATGTTCCCGACCATCTTTTCCATGGGGATCAGGGACCTGGGTACTGAGACAAAGACGGGATCAAGCCTGATTATCATGGCCATTGTGGGGGGTGCTGTATTGCCTCCTGTGATGGGTTATATTTCGGATGCGTCGGGAAGCATCCAACGAGGCTATTATGTACCGTTGGTCTGCTTCGCCTTCATTGCCTGGTACGCCTGGCGCAAATGGATGCCCGAAGCAGACTATCATCAACCTAAACCTTAGACCTCACCGTTGAATCCGTTCTTCGACACCCGCTATCCTTCTATTGACGACCTTCGACGTCGTGCGCGTCAGCGCATGCCGCGGTTTGCCTTCGAATACCTCGACGGCGGTTGCAACGAATATGTGAACCTCATCAAGAACACCGCGGAGATTCGCGAGATCGAGCTTGTTCCCGGCTATCTGTCTACCTATGGTGGCGCAACACTCCAAACCGAACTGTTTGGCAACACGTACGATGCACCTTTTGGGGTAGCCCCAATGGGACTGCAAGGTATGCTATGGCCTAAGGCTGCCGAGATCCTGGCCAGGACGGCGACCGAGCACAACGTCCCCTTTATTCTGAGCACCGTTACCACGGCTTCGATCGAGGCGGTTGCCAAAATCACAAGCGGCAAGTCGTGGTTCCAACTCTACCATCCGGCTGAAGCCAAACTCCGCGACGACATCCTCAATCGCCTGGAAGCCAACGGCTATAAGGTGCTTGTCCTCTTGTGCGATGTGCCTTCCTTTGGCTTCCGACCCAAGGACATTCGCAACGGGCTCTCCATGCCGCCGCGAATGACCATGAGAAATGTTCTTCAAATCCTCAGCCACCCCCGGTGGGCCCTTGAAACCTTGGTGGCGGGAACGCCACGGTTCGCCACCATGAAGCCCTACATGAAAGGCGACATGAGCATGAAGACGCTGGGTACATTTATGAGCCAAAGTTTCAGCGGCCGCCTCAATGAAGATCGCATCGCACCCATCCGCGACCGATGGAAGGGCAAGCTGGTGCTTAAGGGCGTGGCGGGGGAGGCGGATGCCGCAATGGCCCACCGACTGGGGTTCGATGGCCTCATCGTTTCCAATCATGGCGGGCGCCAGATTGATGTGGGTGAGTCGGCGATACACTCGATGCGTCCCATCGTGAAGAAATACAAAGGAAAGATGACCATCATGATGGACAGCGGGATACGGTCGGGAGCCGATGTGGCCCGGACCTTGGCGGCCGGCGCCGACTTCACCTTCCTGGGTAGGACGTTCATGTATTCTGTCGCCGCGCTGGGAAGCAAAGGGGGCGACCATGCCATGAACATGCTCAAAACCCAATTGAAACAGGTGATGGAACAGGTAGGGTGCGAGCGCGTGTCTGAACTGATTAACCACAAGGCAAGCCATTCATGAAGGGAAAGCGGACTACATTTCTGGTTATTTTCCTTTTATGCTCATTGGCCTCGTGGTGTCAATCGTCAACGATTGGCTTCAGGGTGGCCGCTGATCTTGCAGCGCAGGCTTTCGTTGTTTCCATGGAGCTATCGGGCGTCAAACAGGACACGCTTGTGCTCAAGATGCCAGCCTGGACTCCGGGATATTACCAGCTGCTTCATTTTGCGGACCACGTTTCAAATTTTTCAGCGTCGGAGGCTAAGGATGGTTCCGCGCTCACCTTCGCGAAGTCGGGAAGGAATACCTGGAAGGTGGTCACCAGGAATTCAGCGGCAATCCGCATTACGTATCGCGTCGTTGCCAAGCGCACCTTTGTGGCCACTCCATTTGTTGTTTCCGACAGGGCCTACCTATCACCTCCCGGCGTGTTCATGCACGTGGCTGGCGACCTGAAACGCCCGGCCACGGTAACCCTGGACTTGCCCAAAGGATGGACGGCGGCAACAGGATTGGAACCGATTGGCCGCGAGGGGTCGAAATTCCTGGCCAGTGATTTTGACGTGCTTTATGACAGCCCGATTCTCATGGGTGAGTTGGAAGAGCTTCCTTCGTTCAAGGTGAATGGCATTAACCATCGCTTTGTGGGATATGAGCCGGGTGATTTCGACAAGGCAGCCTTCATGGATGACCTCAAGAAGATTGTCGAGCAGGCGGTGGCCATCATCGGGGAAATTCCCTACAAGGAATACACCTTCATCGCCATCGGACCCGGGCCGGGGGGCATTGAACACCTGAACTCAACTTCGTTTGGCTTCTCCGGGGAGTCCATGAAGACGCGCGAGGGCAGGATCAGGATGTATGCCTTTCTCGCCCACGAATATTTCCACCATTACAACGTCAAACGGATTCGCCCTGTGGAGTTGGGGCCTTTCGATTACGACCGTGAGAACCGGACGAATATGCTTTGGGTGGCTGAAGGCTTTACGGTTTACTACGACCTGCTGCTCACGTACCGCGCAGGCCTGATGACCCGCGAAGAACTTTTCGCCGGCATCTCTTCGCGAATCGCTTCCTATGAAAACAAACCCGGCAAGCGATATCAATCTGCAACACAGGCCAGCTACAACACATGGTCAGACGGCCCCTTCGGACGAACCGACGATGAAGTGAATAAGACGGTGTCCGTCTACGACAAGGGTGCTGCCCTTGGATTGCTCCTCGATTTTGCCATCCGTCAGTCGACGGCCAATGCCAAGTCGCTTGATGATGTCATGCGTCAACTCTACAAGGAGTATTACAAAGGGAAGAAGCGGGGCTTTACGGAAGCAGAGTTTCGATCGGTGGCGGAACAAGTAGCCGGCCACACGCTTGCAGAACTTTTTGACTACGCGTCCACCACGCAACAGGTGGATTACCGCAAGTATTTCGCTTATGCCGGATTATCCATCGAGAGCGATCCCACAGCGGTAAGCGGCGGATGGCTCGGCATCTCGACCCGGCCGAAAGGCGACAGCCTTCTGGTGAGTCAAGTCGATTATGAATCGCCGGCCTGGCAGGCAGGAATCCGACGCGGCATGACACTTCTCGCCGCAGGCAAGCCTGCCCTGGAACCCGTTATCCGCACATCGTCACCAGGAACCTCGTTCACTGTTACCGTCAAAGGCAGGGGTGAGGTAACCGTGATACTCGGCGTTAAGCAGGAAGCTTCTTTTGCCATCAGCCCGTCTGCAAATCCGACGCCTGCACAGCAGAAAATTCTGGAGAGCTGGCTTTCAGGGCGGCCACATGGAGAATAGTGAGGGAAATTATAAATTGGACTGACCTCTCACGATGATAAAGCGATTCCTCCTGGTCGTTGCTGCTGCCTTGCTAACGTTGCTTGCCTACCTGTTCATTCATGACAATGCGCACGACAACGACATCCTCTTTTACGGCGGCACCATCCTGACCATGGACGATGAGCGCCCTTCGGCCGAGGCCGTGCTTGTCAAAGACGGTAAGATCGTCGACATCGGAAAACGGGATGACCTGATGAAGCACGCGACGCCCTCCACGGTGTTGCGCGATCTTGAAGGCCGCACCCTGATGCCCGGCTTCTTCGACGCTCACGGGCATGTGGATATCGCCACCATCTTCTACGATATGGTCGATCTCAACGGATCGACTCACCGCACCCCCGACAGCGTGTGGCAGGAGATTAGCCGCCGGGTAAAATCCGCACGCGCGGGCGACTGGATATTTTGCTCGGGTTATGATCCCATCCTCACCAAGGGAATTCGGACACCCAACCTGCACGTCCTGGATTCCTTGGCGCCCGACAATCCCCTGGTGATTATTTCGATGACTTTGCATTTCTATTTCGCCAACTCCAAAGCATTTGAAGCCCTGGGAATCACAGCGACCTCTGCCACATCCGACAAGGCGAGCTATTATGAGAAGGACCAGGAAGGAAAGCTTACCGGCCTGATTGTAGAGCAGGCTGCTTTTGAGCCGTTCCGGTTGAAGCTCCAGGAGAAACTGTTAACCAGTTTTGCGATCAATCTGCCCAAGCAGATGGAGAAGTACGCTTCCCGTGGCATCACGTCTATGGTAACGATGGGACTTACCACGGCCAATCCCAACGTCATGATCCTGTACCGGCATTTGTCGGCCGAGCATACCACCTTCGTTTCAAATGCCCTTGAACTTCTAGGTAAGCTGCCCAAACGTCATGCTCCCTTACGTCATTTCATTTACCTGCGGGATCGCGACGAAGCGTTGTTGCCTCAACGTCCCGAACTGGCGGGCGATGACTACTTTCGGATTTGCGGCATCAAGACGTGGTACGATGGATCGCCCTATGTTGGCTCCATGTATCTCAATGAGCCTTACCAGAAATCACCTTATATGCAGCGTGATCTCCACCTGGAAACATCGCACCGGGGTGAGCCCTTGCTGACGCCGCAAAGTTTTGGAGACCTGGTCAGCAAGTACAACAGCCGAGGCTGGCCGGTAGCCGTTCATGCGCAGGGCGACCGCGCCTTAACTGAAGTGGTTGACGTATTGACGGAGCAATCGGCACAGCGGCCTGGCGCCAATATGCGCAACCGACTGGAACACTGCCTGCTTCTTCCCCAAAACGAGATCCCGCGCATCGCCTCCATACCAGGTCTTTCCGTGAGCTTTCACATGAACCACATTCTTTATTACGGCGACTTTCTTTACTCCGACATCCTGGGGACAAGGACCGATCACGTTTTGCCGGTTCGCTCCACCAATGACAATAAGGTACTGTACTCCCTC
>JAYRNL010000218.1:0-6635 GCA_041912235.1 Cyclobacteriaceae bacterium | reverse complement strand
CTATTCGTCAATCGTCAGGGGAAGAAGGAAGAATAGAGAATGATGAATGTTGATTTGTGAAGTTGAGCGGGTTACACTTCTTAAATCTAAATTCTACAATCGCTATTCGTCAATCTTCCGGCCTTGCCTACAGGCTTCCCATCTTGAAGATAATTGGCAGCGTGTAGCGTTGTCTCACCGGCTTGCCGCGTTGTCTTCCTGGATTCCAGCTCGGGGCGGCCTGCACAATCCGCACAGCCTCTTCATCACAGCCGGCGCCAATGCCTTTCACGACGTGGACGTCAGTCAGGGTACCGTCTTTGGCTACCACAAACTCCACAAAGACTCTCCCCTGAATGCCCAGCCTCCTTGCGGCGGCAGGATACTGAATGTTGTCCTTGACGAACTGATAGAAGGTGGCCATACCTCCCTTCGGCGAGGCGGTCTCTTCAACAATGGTGAAAATCTGCTCAGTCTCCTCTTCTTCTGGGACGGCTACCGGTGTCTGCACGACGATGCGCTCGACCCGTGTCTGATCGGTGACTTCAATATCCAGGTGCACCTTGATCTCCCCTTTTATCTCGGCTTCATCGGCAACCTCTATGATCTGCGCCGTGTTCACCATGGGCGGAGGTGGCGGGGGTTGCTCAGTAGGGGGGATGTCAAGGGTTTCTTCGAAGGTGTTCACGTTCTTCACCTGCACCTTCACATCAGGGCTATCGTAGCTCTTCCATTCAAAGGATACGGCTACCAGCGAAAGGGCGACCATCAGTCCGAAACTGCGAAACAGCCAGGCCTTCGCGTATATGTCAACGGCGGGATTCTTCTTGGCTTCCATACTGTGGGGGTTTGCTATACAAAGTTTAACCCCGATATCCCACAGTAGCCATGACTCCGGTCAGCACCTCGGAAGGCAAAAGTCAGGCGTGGCAATGCCAAATCACCGGTTTGGACCCGTTTGACTACTTTCTTTTGCCCTTCCTGGCCCGGTTCTTGGCAACCAGCTCGTGCCCAAGCGGCACCATGTTGCTAACGGTCTCCTTCCAGACGAGGTAACCGGTGAGGTATACGCTGGACTGATCGGCGAAATAGCCGTTTTCATAGATGTCGATGGACGGATCACGCAGCTTCATGTACGTCTGCTGGAGACCTTTGGGATTGACGCTGCTCCTCGCGCGCCATCGCTCACGCCCCGGATATTCCCAGTCCTCGGCTTCCTGGTATTCTACTTTCAACACTCCGTTGAAGCGAAGTTTTTTGATCTTTTTCCCGATGAGGTATTCGGAAACTGGAAAGGGGTGGAGGACTTCCTCTGTCGTGGCCGTTGTATCCAGGATAGATACCTTGAATTTCTCCGTGTCGGACGAACCGGAGTAGAGCGATTTCATCAGGTGGTAAAGCGAACCATGGTACGCCTTATCCCGCCTTTTCTCCCGTCCAACCGAATCTTTCTTCTTTCGCGCCGTCAACTCTTCAAATCGCGGTGTGCCCACCATGATCTTGGCCCCTGTCTTGAAATCAAGACCAAAGCGGTCCAGGGCATAATGAACGGTATATCCCAGGGAAGGATTGATGATCTGAATCGGTTTCATGGCATGCACCGACAGGTACTGGGTTTGATCATCAAACGAGAAGTACAAGTCCTTCGGATTCAGAATCTTGCAGTCCCTGGCGTTCTTCCCTTGTCCGACGAAGTACTTGAAGAAGACCGGCAGGTAGCGCTGATCGGAGGGAGCGGCGTGAACGGTAACGGGATCCAACAAAACAGTATCCTCGACAAGCCGGATCGTGATCTGGTAGCGTTGATCCTCAAATTCAATGGGCTGCCGGTGCCGATGATATCCCACCACGTCAACCAGGAGGTCATATTTCCCTTTTGGAATATTCTTTATCAAAAAGGTGCCATCGGCCTGTGTGGAAGAGCCCAGCGTGGTATAGGCAAAGTAGACGTTGGCATAAGGAAGGGACTCTCCGGTGCGCGTGTCCGTGACCATGCCCTGAAGCGTGCTCTGTGCCCAGGTTGGCGTGCTTTGCAAAATCCACCCCGACAAGACCAGGAAGGGAAGGATACATTGAAGAAGCCGACGCCGCATATACCAAGATACTGATATTGCTAGTCTCCCGCTGGCTAGTTACTTGCGCCGCCTGGATTTCAGTCGCCTGGATTTCTTTGACTTGCCCAACTTCTCCGGGAGTTCTTTTTGCCCTGGGTATTCATGGGCCCATCGTTTGGCTACTTTCGGTTGCCTCGCCCACAAGTACCGTCGTTGTGCTTCGCTCCGGAAGGGCATAGATGCATCGGTTTATGAAGCAAAGTTGGCAGCACGTCTTCTTTATTTCCAATGATCAGTGTCAACCCAACCATAGCCAAAAAAAGGGTGGTTGTCGCCCCCTTTCTCCTATTGCATCTACTTGAAGTTCTACATTCTGGTGAAGGTGATGGTTTCCTTGCAACCGTTGCTGCTGTTGGTGTTGCTCAGGGTGAGGGTATTGCCTGAAATGGAATAGGTGTATGTCCCGGTGATGTTTGTTCCCCCCGACAACGTCATTGAGCTTCCGCTGAGCGAATAGGTTCCGTTCTCTGCTACAGGCGGTGCACCGCTGATGGTTTGGGAATAAGCCCAGGTGGTTGAAGTAAGCGTGAGGATACCACAATCTGAGGCAGTAGCGGATGTGCAGGTGTCTGTGCCATTATCCGATGAGTTCGTACAGTTGGTCGCGGCATAACTGGTGAATTTCCAGGTGCCTGCCAGGGAAGGTTGTGCATCATCCTTCTTGCTGCATGCGGTGGCCAAAGCCAGTGCGAAAAGTACGATGAGGGTTTGGGTAAGTCGTTTCATAATGATGGAGTTGTAGTTGGTTTAGTTTCCGAAACTAACATTTTATCGATCATTCGCAAATGACGGTTGCATAGCCACACGCGAGACCCTGGAAAACAGGGCGTAATCTGGATGGCACGATGAAGGGAGCTTCAGCATGTTAACCTTCTGATGGGCATATCGTTAAAAGAACGTAATATTGAGTAACGAATATCCAACCCTTCATGCGATTCCCAGTTTTGTTTATCGGCGCGGTCATCCTGACCTTGTCCGCCGCCATGTTTACCTCGTGTACAACCAAGCCTGAAAAGGCAGCGGCTGACACTACCTACACCGTGTCTGTAAAGATGAGTGGATTAGACACCGGCACGCTGCTGCTAAGCTATCGATCCAATGAAGAGAACATCACCGATACGGCGGTGAGCACAAACGGAGAATATGTATTCACAGGGAAGTCCCAGGAGCCGCGTAAAGCCTATCTGCGCGTCAAGGATCTCCGTGTCCGGTCGTTGTCCTTCTACCTGGAGAACGGTAACATACTGATCCACGCTTCCAAGGACTCGCTGGCTTCCGGAAAAGTAACCGGCACGGTGTCCAATGAAGAAAACACTCGCCTCAACCTGGCCAGAGAAGCGACCAATGATAAGATGCGAACGTGGGAAAAAGCCTATGAAGGGGCGGACAAATCGGACAAGGCCCTTATGGACAGCCTGGAGGATGCCTATGATGCACTTGATAAGGAGATGCGTAACTCCTCTCTCCAGTTTATTTCCGCCAACCCATCCTCCTATGTCTCAGCGTATGAGATCAACGAAATCTTCATTTATAACCCCGATGTTCCGGCTTTCGACAGCGCGTTCAACTTACTGGATTCCGCCATTCGTGTTTCTGCCATTGGCAAGGAGATTTCGGAACGACTTGACATTGCCAAGCGCACCGACATCAACCAGCTGGCTCCGGACTTCACCCTCAACGATGTTAATGGCAAACCAATCGCCTTGTCATCCCTGCGTGGCAATTATTTATTGATCGACTTCTGGGCCAGTTGGTGCGGTCCATGCCGCCGCGAGAATCCCAACCTGGTAAAGGCGTACAAAACCTACAACAAGAAGGGCTTTGAAATCGTGGGCGTGTCCCTGGACTACCCCGGTGATAAGGAGAAGTGGCTCGGTGCCATCAAGAAGGATGGTCTGACCTGGCTCCAGCTATCGGACCTGCAGGGCTGGCAGTGCGCTGCAGCCCGGCAATATGGCATCATGGCAATCCCCATGAACTTCCTGCTTGATCCGGAAGGACGCGTTGTGGCCAAAGGATTGACCGGTGCTGACCTTGAAGCGAAGTTGATGTCGCTGTTGTCCACGCCCAGCGCCTCAAACTAGCTCCTCAACGTTTCCACGTTCGACCTTCAACTTTCTTTGTTAGACTGACGATTGTCAGTTTTTGGTTGTGACCCCTCTCATCCGGTTCGACGTCCGCTTTGGTTAGCTTTCAGCACTCATCCCGGAAGGGGAGTGCTCCATGCAAAACCCTAATTTCAGCAACTTCAGGCCCGGCAGAATCCTCGGTTCGGATGGTGATACCCTTTTGCGGTACCTCCAATACATCGTTTATGGTTCTGTCATACTGTATTTCGGGAGCGAGGTGTTCATACCCCTGGGCTATGCCTTGCTCATCGGCTTCCTGCTGTACCCGTCGTGCGCCTGGTTGGAGCGCAAAGGTGCAGGGCGGATGACGGCCATTATCATCAATCTGTCCGTGCTCTCGCTGTTGATTTTCGGCTTGACCGGACTTCTTGTCCAACAATTCATGGCCTTTTTGAAGGAGTGGCCGTTACTTCAGGGCAAGGTCATTGGTGTGCTCACGGAGGTGGGCCGCGCGTTGGCGCACTTCTTCGGGGTATCCCAGGAGCAACAGGCCAAGCTTCTCGCGCGACTCACCGAAGAGCTGGCAGGCGGAACATTTTCCATGGCACGAACTGCTCTCTCCATATCTGCACTTTCGGCAGTGATGTTGATACTTATCCCCGTATACACCGTACTCATCCTGTACTATCGCCACCAATGGGTGAAGGTATTATACCGGATCTTTCCGGCCGAGCGCAACGAGAATACCAAGGAGATTCTGGTGCTCACCATCAAAGCCTACTTCAACTTCATCAAGGGCATGGGCATCGTTTATCTCGTGGTGGGCATTCTCAATAGCGTAGGCCTTGTGATCCTTGGCGTTCCGCATCCGGTATTGTTCGGGTTTATCGCGTCCATCCTCACCTTTATTCCTTATGTGGGTATCATGATCGGGTCGCTGCTGCCGATTGCCATGGCCTGGACGACGTACGACTCCGTATGGTACGCCTTCGGCGTAGTCGTGGTGTTTACCGTTGTGCAATACCTGGAAGCCAACGTAATCTTTCCCATTGCCGTCAGCAACCGGCTTAAAGTCAATACGCTGGCCGTGCTTATCGCCATCTTCGCCGGCGGAGCCATTTGGGGCGTTTCCGGCATGATACTTTTTGTCCCCTTCATTGGAATCGTCAAACTGATCGCAGATCACAACTACCGGCTGAAGACGCTCTCCATGCTGTTAGGTACACAGGATAGCCAGGGTGCAGTAGCTCGCAAGGAAATGCCATGAAGCGACTGGTGCGATACACCCAAACGCGCCTGAACCGGCTCGCGGCTGGCCTCGAGAAGTATCACCAGTTTCAGGAAGAAGACAGCCTGCACCGGATTCGGGTGGAGCTGAAGAAGCTCCGCGCCGTGATCAAGTTAGTCGGTTATGCCAACCCCAAACTGAACGTTCATGAAATGTTCTGGCCGATGAGACACCTTTTCAAGAAGGCTGGACTCGTGCGGCATCCCGCTGTCCTCCTGGAGTTGATGAAGACTCACGGTGTTACCGAGATTCCGGTAACACGGACATTCGATGTGGAAACCACCGAGGATAAGTTGAAAGCGGAGATACCGTTCTACCTTAACGCCTTGCGCAAGCTGAGCAAACGGCTGCCGGGTCTCATCAAAGAACTATCCAGGCAGGATGTGCGCCGCTATGTACGCAAGCGCGAGAAACTCATTCGCCGGATATTTGTTCCGCGGCTGATCCCGGAGAAACTGCACCTTGCCCGCAAGCACATGAAGCAGGTTTATTACCTGACTGGCCTTGTTCCGGTTATGGACAACAAGCACCGTGAAGCGTATTCGCGAATGGAGGAGGTGATTGGCTCACTCCACGACAAGGAACTGTTGTTGGCTCTTTTGGCGCGCGTCCCCCGCGGTATCCGTGCCACGCAACTCACAGCGCTTAAAAAGTCTTGTGCGGCAGATCGTCGGGTCGTGGCCTCGATGGCCAAGAAACTTTACCGGAGCCGATCTGTTTAGTTCTTCTTCTTCTTGTCGGCGTCTTTTTTCTCCTGGGCGGCCTTCTTTTCCTGGTCTTTAAAGTATCCCTTGAACAGCCAGTTGTGCTTCATGGCTTCCATGTTCTCGTTGAAGCGGCTGGTTCCTTGCTCCACGTTCTTCAGCGTGCGGCGGAGGTTGTTGGCTGCGGCTGTATCGGCCAGAATTACACCAAGCGTTCCCTCTCCATGCCCTGCCTTTTCGATGCTTTCCTTGAGCTGCGATGTCGTGGCACTCAGGTCGCGGCTGGCGAGCTGAATCTCTTTGATGGATCGGGATAATTGACGGGCCATGGCGGTATCCGTAAAGAGCGTATTGGCAAGACCTTTTCCGCCTTCCAGGGTGTGGACCAGCCTTGCTGCATCACCGGTCATTCGTTCCGTATTGCTCCCTGCCTTGCGAATGGAGCTTACCGCATGCTTCAAATCCTGGACAATCAGTGTGT
>JAYRNL010000217.1:0-6386 GCA_041912235.1 Cyclobacteriaceae bacterium | reverse complement strand
TCTGAAAGGGAACCGGGACTTGAAGAAGTTCAACAGTTCAAGGTTCAACTGTTCTACAGTTACAGATCACTGGTTACCGCTTCTGCTTACTGATTATCTGCTTGGGTAGCACCGATCACTGATTACCGATCACTGATCACCGATCACCGATCACCGATCACTGATTACTTAATTACCGATAACTGATTACTTGATCACCGATCACTGATTACCGATAACTGATCACCGATCACCGATCACCGGTTATCTCACCAGATTGAAAAACCTTCCCCACCGGATCTTGCCGAGGAAACTCTTGTATTTGTCAATCGACAACCAGATAAAGAAGCCTTTGCCCACGATGTGGTCCTCCGGAACAAAACCCCAGTAGCGGGAGTCGCGGGAGTTGTGTCGGTTGTCGCCCATCATGAAGTAGTAGTCCTGCTTAAACGTGTATTCACTCACCTCTTTGCCATCGATCAGCAGTTTCCCGTCTTTCACCACGGCATCGTCGTTATGGTCGTAGAGACTAATGGTCGAACCATAGAGCGCCAGGGTTGAATCATTGACCGGGAACGTCATGCCCTTCTTCGGAATGGTGAGCGCGCCGAAGTTGTCGGCATTCCACTTGGTTCGCTTCGATGCCGGGAATATCAGGGGATCAGGTGCGGAGAGACGGAAATCGGAAGTGACCGCCGTGATATAGGGAAGTTTCTTCATCTCTTCGACCTTGTCGGCGGTGAGGAACATCCGGTACACCGCCTGGTTGTCTTCCGTCCGCCCGCCGTAGGCATAGTCGTCAGGATCAAGTTCCAGCTTCTCCAGGTTGCGGACGTTGATCTCGTCTTTGGCGTAGACCAGGTAGCTCAATTCCATCTTGGGCGGATTTTCGACGGCGCCCCCATTGATATACACCTGGGTATCCTTGATGAGCAGCACATCGCCGGGCAACCCCATGCAGCGCTTGATGTAATTGGTCTTCAAGTCAACCGGGTAGTCCTTGTTTTCATTCTCTTCCTTCGCAGGCACATTGAATACGACCACATCGCCCCGCTTCACGGAAGAAAAGCCGGGAAGCCTGTAGTAGGGCAGCTTGATCCAGTCTACATACGACGGGATGTCGGTAAACCAAATCTTTTGATGCGTGAGGGGAAGTTGCAGGGGAGTCTGGGGCGTGCGGGTGCCGTAATGGAATTTGCTGACGAAGAGGAAATCACCGACCAGCATGGAGTTTTCCATGGAAGGGGTGGGGATCGTGTAGGCTTCCATGATCAGCCAGCGGATAAGGGTGGCGGCGACTACGGCAAAGAGAATGGCATCGAACCACTCGCGAACAACCGTCTTCTTTTTCGGTGCAGCTTCCGTTGAAGGGGTGGATTTCCAGAACTTCCAATTCATGAATAAGACAGGTTATCGTTTAAAAAAGTCCCGCAAATAAAAGTAAATTTTTCCTAATCAGCGTTTCAGGTAATCATCCATGCCCAGCACGCCTTTCCTGCCCGGCAACCATTCGGCCACGGCCACCGCGCCCCTCGCAAACCCTTCGCGCGAGTGAGCGGTGTGACGGATCTCGATGTCGTCGACGGCGGAGCGGTAGGTAACCGTATGCGTTCCAGGCACCGGATCTTCGCGGAATGATCGTATTACGAGATCGGAGGGTGCGTTGGTTTCATGATTGACCCACCTTTTTTTAAGCGGTAAATGTTTCAATATTCCCTCGGCAAGTGTAATGGCCGTTCCGCTCGGCGCATCCTTCTTCTGGGTGTGGTGAACTTCATCGATGGATACGTCGTAACCCTCCACCGTGGCGATCATCCCCGCCAGTCGTTCGCTCAGGCGGAAGAACAGGTTGACGCCAAGGCTGTAGTTCGAAGCGTAGAAAAACGTTCCGCCTTTCTGACGGCAGTAGTTATCCAGATCTTTTTTCCGACCCAGCCATCCCGTTGTGCCGGAAAGCACGGGAACGCCCTGATCGATGCACCGCCGGATATTCGCCTCAGCCGCTTCAGGCAGGGTGAATTCGATGGCCACATCCGGTTTTACCCGGAAGTCAAACGACTTTCCCGCCGAGGGATCCAGTATGCCGACCACCTCGTGAGAACGCTGAAGGGCGATGGCCTCAATGGCTTTGCCCATCTTGCCGTAGCCGATCAATAGAACTTTCATAGCATTCAGAATTTCACCGTGATGCCAAAACCCGGCGCCGAGCCAATCAACGGGTTGTATTGCATGCTGGGTCCCAGGCTGACTTTCAACTGCGGATTCAGGTCGAACTCGCGCAGGTGCGCATCGACGTGGGCGTCCACCAACTGAAGCAAATACCACATGCCGTCGAGGATCAGGAAGAAATCGCGCTGACGCCGGTAATACTCGGTCACTGACCTCAACTGTTGTTCGGTGTAGCCGCTGGGCGGAACATATTTGTTGTCACGGACAACATCATAGAGTTCCTTCTTGTACTGGTTGTAGAGATCGTTGTAGCGGAAAGCCACGTAGGTGAGCACGTAAAACCCGCCGTAGACAATGGGGAGTTTCCAATATTTCTTGTTGTACACCTGGCCCATTCCCGGCAGGGCAGCCGAATAGAGCAGGGCCTTGCGCGGCACGTATCGCGCGGCGTACTCCTCCGGATTGATCACCTTGCCCCGTCGGCGGATGATCAGGGAGTCGGTCTTCGTCGTGTCTTTCTCCACCTCGACCTTCTGAGCCAGGGCGGGTTCAGCGAGGCAAAGGGCAAGAACTAACCCGAGTTTCCACATGGTTTAGAGTTTGAGCAGATCGAGGATCCGGTTAAGATCCTGGATGGAAAGGAAGGGGATCTTGATCTCTCCCTTCTTCCCGTCGCTCTTCACAGTAACTTTCGTGCCAAAGTGCGACGAAAGCTTGCCCTGGAGTTGGGAAATCTCACGGGAGCCACCGGAAGGCCCATGACCTGCAGCTTTTCCTTTGGGCTGTGAGAGTTTTCGGGCCATCTCTTCAACCTGCCTCACCGAAAGGTCGTCGGACAAGATTCGTTTGAAAATGACCAGCTGAAGATCCGGATTTTCAATGTTGATGATGGCGCGGGCATGGCCCATCGTCAGCCGGTTGTCACGCAAGGCGATCTGAATCGCAGGAGGCAACTTGAGCAGGCGCAGGTAGTTGGTGACCGTGCTGCGGTTTTTGCCCACGCGTTCACCCAACTGCTCTTGTTTCAGGTTGCATTCGGTGAGCAGTCGCTGATAGCTCAAGGCGATTTCAATGGGGTTGAGGTTCTCCCGCTGGATATTCTCCACGAGCGCCATCTCCAGCATTTGCTGATCGTCGGCGGAGCGCACGTAGGCGGGAATGCTCTTGAGCCCGGCGCGGCGGGCGGCCTGGTACCGGCGCTCCCCGGATATCAACTGATACTGATTCCGGGACAGCCTGCGGACGGTTACGGGTTGAATGATGCCATGGACCTTGATGGAATCGATCAGCTCTTGCAACGCCTCCGGGGCAAAATCTTTGCGCGGCTGGTAGGGGTTGACTTCAATCTCGCTGACGGGAATTTCGTGCATCCCGCCCGTGGGCGCCGGCGCTTCTTCCAGCTTCCCCGTTTCGGGAGTGTCGCTCAGCAACGCGCTGAGGCCACGGCCAAGTCCTTTCTTCTTCATCATTTGCTCAAGCCGTTTTTGTCGAGAATCTCATGGGCCAGGTTCAGGTAGGCAACGGCTCCCTTGCTCTCCGCGTCGTGGACAATGACAGGTAATCCAAAACTCGGCGATTCACTCAGTTTGACGTTGCGTGGAATGATCGTCTTGAACGAGATGTTCTTGAAATGCATGCGCACCTCTTCCACCACCTGGTTGCCGAGTGATGTTCTGGAGTCATACAACGTAAGCAATATGCCTTCAATTTCGAGTTGCGGGTTGAGCCGGGTTTGAATGATCTTGATGGTGTTCAACAGCTTGCCCAGCCCCTCCAAGGCGAAGTATTCACATTGCACCGGGATGATGAGGGCGTCGGCAGCCGTGAGGGAATTGATGGTGATCAGGCCGAGGGAAGGAGAGCAGTCGATGATGATGAAGTCGTATTCATCCTTTATGGAGGCCAGCGCATGGCGCATCCGCTCTTCCCGGTGCTCCAGGTTGACCATTTCAACTTCAGCGCCCACCAGGTCTATGTGCGAGGGAAGGACGCTCAGGTACTTCAACTCATTAGGAACTACCGCCTGGTGAATATCGCCTTCGCCCACCATGCATTCGTAGATGCTGAGCTTCACGTTCTTGGGATCGATGCCAAGCCCGGAGGTTGAGTTCGCCTGTGGGTCAGCGTCAAGCAGCAACGTCTTCTTCTCCAGCACGGCCAGGCTTGCCGCCAGGTTGATGGCCGTCGTCGTCTTTCCTACGCCCCCTTTTTGGTTCGCTATGGCAATGATCTTACCCAAAGTATCTTGTTTCTGGTTGCTACTGAGTTAACGGGAACCAAATATAGGACAGTTCCCCGCACCCATTTCAAGTCATTTCTTCTTCTTGCGTGCTTCCTCATTCGCCCGCCTCGCCTCCTCGCTGGCTTTCATCGCCTCCTCCAGTTTGCTCATGAACTTGGACTTCGAACCGCCTCCGCCAGAAAGCATTTTTTTCTTGTGGTCCTCCATCACGGCCTTGATCTTGTCCTCGTCCACGAACCTCTTTATGATGGCCTGCTGGGCGAAAGTGACAAGGTTGGAAATAAAGTAGTAGAAGCTCAAACCCGCTGAGAATGAGTTCAATATGAACATAAACATCACGGGCATGATGTAGGAAAGCGACTTCATCGGTCCTGTCACCGAAGTCATTTGGTTGTTCTGCCAGGTGTAGGCCAGTGTGGAAGCAGTCATGAGCAGTACAAAGAGGCTGACATGGCTTCCGTAGAAGGGGATCGTGAAGGGCAGGCTCATCACCGAATCATAGGTGGACAAGTCGTCGGCCCAGAGGAACGGCTGCTGCCGCAGTTCTACGGATACCGGAAAGAAGTAGAACATGGCGAAGAGGATCGGCATCTGCAAGAGAAGCGGAATGCATCCGCTGAAGGGATTGACCCCCGCCTGCTGATAGAGTTTCATCTGATCCTGCTGCACCTGCGCCATGTTGTCGCCGTTCTTCTCTTTGATCAGGTCCAGCTCGGGCTTCAGCAGGCGCATCTTGGCCATGCCCAGGTAGGAGCTGTACGACAAAGGCGTAAGAATCAGCTTAATGATGATCACCAGGATCATGATGATCACCCCGTAGTTTCCGATGAACTGCTCCAGGAAATGGAAGATGGGGATGATGGCGTACTTGTTCACCCACAGCACCGGCGGCCAACCGAGGTAAAGGTTGCGATCAAAGCCTTTGGTCACCTGGGTGATGACTTTGTAGTCGTTGGGGCCGAAGAAGTAGGTAAACGATGACTTGCTCTCGATCACATCGGTTTTCGGGATGCGGAGGATGACGTTGGCAGTTTTGACAACCGTTGAATCGGCAAGATTGACGTGCCAACTGATCTCGCCGCCGGAGAAGGGACGCCGGGCGATGATGGCGCTGTTAAAGAACTTCTGACGAATGCTGACCCACGTGACGGGCTCCGACAGGACTTCCGACTGCGGGTCGTTGGAGGTGTCGCTCAGCCCGTCAAATTCGCCCTGAGCGAGGTAGTAATTGATGGTGGTCTTCGACCGGCTGTCGTTGATGTCCTTTTCCTGGGGCGGGATGAAATCCGTCCACGTGTACGTCAGGTGATCCCCGTTGAGCGCTCCGGCGAGCCCTGACGATTGCAGTTGATAGGTCAACGAATAACCTGCTCCGGGGATGCGGTAAATGCTCTTGACGGTCTTTCCATCGCCTATCGCCGTCGTAAACGTAACGATCGTGCTGTCGCCCGAGGTGACATTCTCCACATTATAATAGAGTGAATAGAGATCAATCTCCTTGCCGTCGACAGGCGCCACCAGCCTGAATGTGTTTGAATTGGAAGAAACCAGAAGAAGAGGTTTCTGATAGTATGTTTTGAATTTCTTCAATTCCACTTCCTTAAGCACGCCGCCCCGGTTTGAAAAGGTCAGGACCAGGTCGTTGGTTTCGATCCGGGTGAGCTTTTCTTCCTGGGCGGGTTGAGTCATGATGGATGCTGAGTCTGCACTCGCGGCCGGTGTTGACTGGACCGTACTGTCACCTGAAGGGATGGTTTGCGTCACAGGCGCCCCGGTTTCCGCGGGGGGTTGAGGCGCGAGGAAGTTGAAGTAAATAAGAAGGAGTACGGCGATTAACGTAAGTCCAATGGCGGAATTGCGGTCCATAGCTAAATATCAGGGATTCAGTTTCTTATAGGCCATTGCCGCCTCGACAAACTTGACGAACAAGGGGTGTGGATTGAGTACGGTGCTTTTGAGTTCCGGGTGGAATTGCACCCCAACGAACCAGGGGTGG
>JAYRNL010000216.1:0-5118 GCA_041912235.1 Cyclobacteriaceae bacterium | reverse complement strand
TGACCATGCCAACATGGTCTTTGCCGCTATCCTCACCGGCTTGATCATCGTCGGTCAACTGGCCGAACTCTACATCTTTACCAGCCAGACTAATCGCAAACTGACGCGCTTTCTCGAATCCGTAAAGTATTCTGATTTTATCTCGGGGTTTACATCCGACAATAAACTCGGTGCGAGTTTTCGCGACCTGAACGCTGAATTCAACGAAGTGCTGGAGGCGTTCCGGAAGGCCCGGTCTGAGAAGGAAGAGCATTGGCAATACCTCAACACGGTTGTTCAACAGGTGCGCACCGGGATACTCTCCTTCGATCAGGAGGGAAATGTTCAACTCATCAATGCCAATGCCAAGCGCTACATGGGTGTAAACACCTTGAAGAATATTCACCTTCTCGCCGAGCGGAATCCCAGCCTGCTGCAGGCTCTTCTGGAGGTGGAACCTGGAAAAAGCACCCTGTTCAAATCGAGTCAGGACGTTCTGCTGACCATTCAGGCCACGGAACTCCGGATCCGCGGCAACACCATGAAACTCCTGACGCTGCAAAACATCCAGAGCGAATTGCAGCAGCAGGAAATTGAAGCCTGGCAGAACCTTACCCGTGTCCTCAGGCACGAGATCATGAACTCGATCACCCCCATCTCTTCGCTCACCTCCACGCTGAGGGAAGTCTTGGACCATGATATGGTGCGCAAAAATTCTCATTTTGAACTGAAGGAAGAGGGTGCCGAGGACCTCCGCGAGGGGTTATCCACCATCGAGAACCGGAGCAAGGGACTCATCAAGTTCATTGATGCTTACCGTGAATACACTTCGCTTCCTCAGCCAAAACTTAAATCCGTTCATGTCAAAGCCTTCATTGAACGGATCGGCCAACTGCTCCGCCCTGAAATTAAAAAGACCAACATTCAATTTGACTATCGCTGTGAATCGGAGTTTCTCACGGTGCAAGCCGATGAAGAGATGATTGAACAAGTGCTTATCAATCTCATCAAGAATTCACTCGAGGCTCTGGCCGACACGCCCGGTGGATTGATTACTGTGCGCGGATACTACGATGAAGCTCACGTACTTATTGAAGTTACCGACAACGGCCCCGGGATTATCCCAGAAGCAATGAATAAGGTCTTCGTTCCCTTCTTCACTACCAAGAAGACCGGTTCCGGAATCGGATTAAGCCTGTCGCGGCAAATTATGCAAATGCACAACGGTTACCTGACGGTGACCTCAACGCCCTTCGTGAAGACTACCTTCACCATGAAGTTCTGATACCGTCAGAAACAAATGCCCACGCTCGCCTGAAAGACAGGCGCAAAAGTCATATCGGTACCCTCATTGCCTCCGGCCGGTTGTGTGAGAAAGCCAAGGTCAAGAAAGGGTTTTATCTTCTCGCCCTGGTATTGCAACACACCTGACAAATTAATGGCGAGCCCGCGGCCTGCACTACTGTCGTAATTGCGGTACCCGATATAGAGGGGCAACTTGAACAGGAATTTGTCGCCCGCCTTAAACCTTGCTTTGGCCACCACACCAATTTCGTACATCCCAATCTGCTCAAAAGCATAGTAGTAGGGCTTGCCAAGCGCCACGTATCCCCCCAAGCCAAAATAGTCAGAGAAATATCCTGTATAGTCGGTCTTTAGCAGGAAGGTTTCTCCAACCGATCCATATCGGTTGGGTGCCCACACATAGACTTCTCCTTCAAAGAGGTAACCGGCAGAAAATGTAAATTCAGACTTGGGCAAGGACTGCCCCGGCGCGGCCAATGGCAAGATCACCAGCCATGCCAAGAATATTCTTTTCATACGCTGACGAGTTTGAATCCGTAACAAAGTTTACCGAATGGCTCGGGCAATAACAATGATAAACGGCAGGAAGAACCGGCAAACTATCCGGCGAGAAATTCATCCCATTCCCTTTGGTTCATACCGCTCAGGTCGCGAAGAAACAAAGTATAGGAAGGCTTGAAGGGGTTCTGACGGAGCTCCATTTCAGCCTCTTCGGGGGTGAAATCCCCTTTCCGTGTGTTACAGCGTTTACAAGCCGTGACCAGGTTGGTCCAGCTGTGCGAACCGCCACGCGAACTGGGCACCACGTGATCGAGTGTGAGGTCCCGTTTGGTGCCACAATACACACATTCGAAATTGTCGCGTTTGAAAACGTTTTGCCGGGTGAGGGTCACTCCCTTGTACGGGGCATGGACATAGCGATTCAACCGGATCACGGATGGCATCGGGTAACTTCGGCTGATGGAGCGCAACTGGTGACCGTTGGCGGTGCGGATCATCTCACTCTTGTTGAGGTAGACCAGCACAAACGCACGTTCCACCGAGCACACCATCAGCGGGCTAAAGTCCTGATTGAGTACCAGAACACGGCTGTCCATGGTGAAAAGATAAACCCAATCCCCTGATTGTGCAAGGGAGGGCACTTTCAACCGGTGATCCGGCGAATGGAATGAAGGAAATGGGTGAAGATTTTTGTCTCCTGCACCAGGATCCCCTCCTCATTGATGGCGTCCATCCGCACCTGACCATGGGCATGAATGATCCGATCCTCTCCGTCAAGGATACCACAGTGTACGGGCGTGGATCCTTTGACCGTAAAAAAGGCTATGTCACCGGCGCGGGCTTCTGCATAAGATGGCACCTTCTTTCCCTGCGCCGCCAATTCGTTGAGGTGTCGCGGCAACTGGAATCCGGCCAGCCGGAAGACCATCTGTACCAACCCGGTATGATCTATGCCGAACGGGCTCTTCCCGCCCCACTGATAAGGTGACGAAAGGTACTTCCGTGCCATCTGCCTGATGAATTCAACATCGCGTCGCTGGCCCAGGCTCTTGGCCTCCCCATTGAAGGCAAACTGCTCCTCAATTTTGAATAACTCGCTGCTGGAAATAGGCACTATGCTTCCCATCACGATTGTCAGCGGCAATTTCTTGTAAAGTACTGCGGACGCCACCTCCGTGGTGATCTTGTAATCTGTCTTGTTAATCTGCTGAAAGTACTCCTCTGAGATGTTGTGATGCTGCCTGAAATCAATCCAACCTTCGGCGCCGTCGGCAAAGACGCGGATCCGGGCCCATGCCTTGTCGGCTGAAAGCTCGTGCACTTCATAGTGATCGCCGAAAAGCAATTGAGTAACCTGTTCAGCCGAGTGCCGAGGGTCTTTGCGCACAGGCACAACCGAAAGTCTGCAAACACCGTAATACACCACACCCATGATTCCGAAACTAGGCTAAAATTTGATGCGCTGCAATTCGCGTTTGACATCGCGCTCCTTGATTGATTCCCGTTTGTCGTGAAGCTTCTTTCCGCGTGCCAGGGCGATCTCCAGTTTGGCATAGCCGCGGTCATTGATAAACAAGCGCGTTGGCACAATCGTCAACCCCTTTTCCTCAGCACGTGCTTTGAGTCGCTTCAATTCACTCTTCTTCAGCAGCAACTTTCGATCCCGGGCGGCTTCGTGATTGTAATGCGTGCCCTCGTTGAACGGTGAGATGTTTATACCCTTTACAAAGGCTTCTCCATGGTGAAAATACACGTACCCGTCCGTGAGGTTCACTTTGCCTTCCCTTACGGATTTTATCTCCGTGCCCTTCATCACGATGCCCGCAATAAAAGTGTCCAGGAATTCATATCCGAATGACGCCTGTTTGTTGCGGATGTTGACCGTCTTTGAAAATCGTTCGTTGGCCATCTCAGGATTTTCTTTGTATAGCGTACAAACGTTCTTTCTTCAGCATGCGTTGGCCTGTACGACCGTCCGCAATCAGGCGATCACCCACCCGGGCTTCAATCGTGCATATGAGTTCGTTTCCTTCCATCGAAGCGACCGTGGCTGTGATGGTCACTTCCTCGCCGGCAAATGCGGGACTCTTGTGATAGATTTCAAGATAGGTTCCCACACCCTCTTCGTCTTCTTCCTTCATGTCGATAAAAAAAAGGCGCGACGACCATTCAAAGTCACGAGCGAGTGCAAAGGTAGCGTAAACGGCATGAAGCACACTGCCATGAAAAGCGGCCAGATCCTGCTCGGTGATTACCTTGCTATAAACCTTCTGGTCACCTTTGGCGAAAATCCGCTTCATGTATTAGGCCGTAAAGTGAAGGTTGGGTACCGGCGCCACGTCGAGGGTTGCGAACTGGCCCCGGAGGTATTTGAAATGAGCCGTCATCGCAATCATTGCCGCATTGTCGGTGCAGTACTGCAGTTCCGGAATGAAAACGGTCCAGCCATGTGCCGCCGCCCGCTCCTTCAATGCATACCGCAAGCCCGAGTTGGCTGATACGCCGCCGGCAAGCGCCACCTGCCGGATTCCGGTTTGTCGACTTGCCTGCTCAAGCCTGTCGAGCAACATCCGAACCAGTTTAGCCTGAAGGCTGGCGCAAATATCATTGAGGTTTTGCTGAACAAAATCCGGATTCGCTGAGGTCTGGTCCCGGATAAAATACAAGAATGCCGTTTTGATTCCACTGAAGGAAAAATCCAACCCGGGCATATCAGTATCCGGAAAACGGAAACGGGCAGGGTTACCGAGCTTCGCGTATTGATCGATCAGCGGACCACCGGGGTACGGCAGCCCCATAATCTTCGCGGCTTTGTCGAAGGCTTCGCCAGCGGCGTCATCCTGCGTTTCACCGATTATTTCCATTTCCAGGTGCTGCCTGACGACGACAAGCTGAGTATGTCCGCCGCTAACCGTCAGGCAGAGAAAGGGAAAAGTCGGGATGGGTTCGTCGATGAAATGGGCCAGGATATGCGCCTGCATGTGGTCCACCTCGATAAGCGGAATCCCCGCTGACCAGGCGAGGCCTTTGGCAAAGGAGGCGCCGACCAACAACGCGCCCATGAGGCCTGGTCCGCGGGTAAATGCGATCGCATCGAGTTCACTGATTTTTGTTCCAGCTCCGCGCATCGCTTCGTCCACGACGTCGACGATCTGTCGCTGGTGCGCACGTGACGCAAGCTCAGGTACCACACCTCCGTATTTGTGGTGCACATTTTGCGAGGCTATAATATTATTGAGTACCTTGCCGTTGCTGATCACGGAGGCGGACGTTTCGTCACACGATGATTCGATAGCAAGGATCGTTGGCCCCATATTGCTCGAAATGGTCTGG
>JAYRNL010000215.1:0-7202 GCA_041912235.1 Cyclobacteriaceae bacterium | reverse complement strand
TGATTGTCATGACAGCTCACGTAGTTGATGCACTGCCACGGCTCGCGGGCCCAGGGGGCTTTGGAGTAGTTGACGTTGGCATAATCTACCTGCGGATGTTGTGTTGCAGCCACGATGCCGAAGCGGATACTCGGCTCCGTATTCTTTCCTCCGTTGACAAAGCCGGTGGCCTTCTCGTCGAACACGGATCCTTTCAATCCGTCGCGCAAGTCATCGCTGAACGCGGCGAAGTTCTTTAGTTTGGCCGTGTTGGCCTTGAGCGCCCGAAGGCTGTCGGGCAACGGGCTCTTTCCTGCGGTCCATCCCTCGCCATAGAAGATCAGGCTCGGCTCGATCTTCATCAGTGTGTCCGTCAACAGGTTCATCGTTTCGATATCGTGGATGCCCATCAGGTCAAAGCGGAAGCCGTCGATGTGGTATTCCTTGACCCATCCGGCGCAGGATTCGATGATGAATTTGCGCATCATGGCCCGTTCAGAGGCGGTCTCATTGCCACAGGATGCGGCATCGGAATAACTTCCGTCTTCGTTATGGCGGTAATAGTACCCTGGGACTTCACGGTTGAAGTTGGAGCCTTCCGTCTCTCCCGTGTGATTATAGACGACATCCATGACCACCCGGATACCAGCATCATGGAGTCCCTTCACCATCTGTTTGAATTCCCGGATGCGGACCGATGGATCAAACGGGTTGGTTGAATAGGATCCGTCGGGGACATTGTAGTTCTGAGGATCATACCCCCAGTTGAATTGCGGTGAGTCCAGTCGGGCTTCATTAACCGAGCGGTAGTCGAACACAGGAAGCAAGTGTACATGCGTAATGCCCATCTCTTTCAGATGATCGATTCCCGTGGCGAGGCCGGCCGGGTTTTTTGTACCGGGTTGCACAAGGCCTATATACGTGCCGGGTGTAGCGTTGCCGACGCTGGGGTGAATGGTATAGTCGCGCACGTGCAATTCATAGAGGATAGCCTGACCGACGCTTGGCAGCGGCGGGCGCTGATCTTGTTCCCACCCCGGGGGGTTTGTCTCCGCCATGTCGACCACGGCAGCACGGCGGCCATTCACCCCCACCGCCCTGGCATAGATGCCCGGCGTTTCGCCTAACGTAAGGCTGTCGGTCTGCACCTGGAAGGTGTAGAACAAGCCCTTGAGGTCACGGTGCACTTCACCCTTCCAAACCCCATTTACTCCGGCAGCGAGTGGAATGGACTCGATCCGGTCATCGCCATCACCACTTTTGTAAAGATGCAAGGTCACCGCCTTTGCGACGGGCGACCAGATCACGAAAGTTGAGGTCGTCGGATGATAGGTTAGACCGAGATCACCGCCGGCATAAGGAGGATAGGCGTCATAACTTCCGTACCGGGGATGAGGTTCATTACACGATACCATAAGCAAGCTGATCAGGGCGAGTATGAGGGTAGGCTTCATGGGGAAGAGGCAAGCATCAAAAATAGCGAAGCGCCATTTGACGTTGCGTACACCATGACTCAATTAATTGTAATCTTGCAACGCTGCCTGCATCATGCGAATCTGGCGCATTCTCAATATCCTCAGTATCGACATCGCCCTGGGCGCGGTGATCTGCTGTGCGTTTATGGCCAAAGTGCTCGGCGTAACCCTTCTTGCGCACGCTTATGTCGCCCTCGGTCTCATTGTGTGGATCATTTATACGGTGGATCATTTGCTGGATGCAAGCATGAGCACGGTCGAATTGTCCACCAGCCGTCATCGGTTTCATCGAAACCACTGGAAGGTACTTTCGGGGTTTGCCTTTGCCGCCATGGGTATTGTGTTGGTCGAAGTGTTCTTTGTACGAAAACCGGTTTTCTACGCCGGCCTCGTGGTAGCCCTGTTGGTCATCGTATACCTGGCGATACAACGAAGCCTTTCCTACTTCAAGGAGCTGGCCGGTGCGCTGCTGTATACCGCGGGCGTAGTAGCCGCTCCGATTTCTCTTCACGATATGGCGTTGACCACTTCCCAATGGGGCCTCGTATGGCTGCTCGGCCTGGCGGCGTATACCAACCTGATGATCTGTTCGTACTACGATATTGAGACCGACCTGCAGGACAACCACCGTTCATTTGCCACCAAATTTGGCGCCCGCATTACGCGCTGGATTGTTTACACTGGACTGCTGTTAAACCCGTTGATGGCTATTCTTCTCCTCACGGCCTACGATGGGGAATGGTCTTCTCTTTTCGTTCTGCTTGCCATGAACGTCATCCTCTTCATCGTATTTAAATTTCCGACTGCATTCAAGGAATCCGATCGCTATCGACTGCTCGCTGACCTCGCCTTCCTTGTGCCAGTGATCTATTTGCTCATCGATGGGATACAATGACTTTGACGCGGTGGCCGGGTACTATGACCTGCTGGCGCGGCTTGTGTTTGGTCGTGCCATTGACCGTTCCCAGGAAGTTTACATCCATTCGATCCCCGCCGGCGCTAAAATTGTTATTCTGGGAGGAGGCACGGGCAGAATCCTGGAATACCTGTATCGAAGCCGGCCGGATATCCATGTGACTTTCGTCGACGCATCGGCCCGAATGCTCGCCCGGGCAAAAAGAAGGCCGCGGCTGCCCGGGATTGAATTTGTCCACGGCACTGAAAATTCACTGCCCGAAGGGCGCTATGATGTAGCCATGGCGCCATTTTTCCTGGATATGTTTCCGGATGAACGGATGTCCAAGGTCATCGCCGAAGTCTCAAGGCATCTCGGCGGGGACAGTCAGTGGATAATATCCGATTTCGTGGATACCAACCGCTGGTGGCAACGCGCCATGCTCCGGGTGATGTTCGTCTTCTTTCGAAAGACCACGGGAATACTGACCGATCAACTTCCTGACTGGAATAAAGTCATGTTGAACAGCGGCTGGAGGAAGAAGGAGTCCTGTCGGCTTTATGCAGGCTTTATCGAAGCGGCAAGGTTTGAGCGATAAGCTACCTGAGTGAGAAGCGCTCTCCCGGGAGGAGAACTGAAACCACCAACCCTTTCGCGCCGAGCTTGCTGTCTTTCGTAGATTGTGATCTTTGGGGATTCTCCAAAAGCACCACTTGTGACAGCCCAATCACTTCTGCGATTGCGCCCTTGACCACGATCGCCGTAGACTCGTCCATCCCTATCCCTTTGAGTTCGGGATATTCTATGACACCTGTCAGGAGCCGGTTGTGCCGGCTGCGGATGAGGAAATGCTGGTCGATGAGCACACCCGTAATCAGGCCGAGGCCAGGCTTAATCTCGAGATTCTTTGACTCAATCGTCTTGATCGTTGACGTGTAGGTGGTGTCTCTGAGTTGATTTCCCGTGATCATCTTTTCGCTCATCACCGCGGCCCCGGCACTGGTGCCGGCCACGACACAACCATTCCTGAACGCTTCCTGGATGGCCGTCTCAATCGGTGTGCCCTCTACGACGGCCATGAACCGGCTTTGATCACCACCAGTGATATAGATGAGCCTGGCTTTCCGAATGGAGTCAAGCTTCGGTGTGCCTTGGACTTCGCCTTTTCTGAACTTCAATCCATACAGGTTGTTTACCCCCGCGCTTCTGAATGGCTCCACGGCGTAGTAGACTGAAGAATCCGACGAACTCGACATCGGGAGCACGACACCAAATCCTCCCGACCTCAGGCCACTTTCCTGGATAATCCGGTCGATGATGACCTTGGGCCTTGACCCTCCGCCAATGATTACCAGTGTGCCCTTAGCCTGTCCGTATGCCAACGGGGAAGCAAGTGCAAGGATCACCGAGACCAGTACGGAGGCAAGACGCATCGTGGAGAACGGTTAGTTGACAGGTCCCTTCCTTGTCGCCTTTCTCTGCTCAGGCCACTTCGCCCTCTCTCCTGTTTTTGCATCAACGGGGAGCAGACTCTTGTCACGCGCGATGCGATTGGGATCCTCGCAAGCCTGGTAGACGAGAATGGCGGCGAGAATCACGTTGCTTCGGACGTCGTCAAAAACAACCTTGTCGTAGGTGTCGCGGTTGGTATGCCAGGTGTAGTCGCCGTACGACCAGCTGGTGGCGCTGAGTGAGAAGCCGGGTGCTCCTACAGCCACAAATGAGGCATTGTCGGATCCCCCACCGGAAGGCATTCCAGGAAATCTGGTTTCAATGCCGGAGCGGATCTTCTCCGGGACTTTCGTCAGGTACCGTTGGATGTAGTCATAGGAATTCAAAAAGCCCTGTCCGGTGATTTCCCGGATACGTCCGGTTCCGTTGTCCTGGTTGAATAGCATGTGCAGGTTCTGCACGACCTCAGGGTGATCTTCGACGAAAGCGCGTGATCCGTTCAACCCTTGTTCCTCGCTGCCCCAATGGCCAACAAGGATGGTGCGTTTGGGGTTGGGGTACACTTTCTTGAGGATGCGTAGGGCTTCCATCATCATGATGGTCCCTGTGCCGTTGTCCGTGGCTCCTGATCCGCCATCCCAGGAATCAAAGTGCGCCGAGAGCATGACATACTCTTCCGGCTTTTCCGAGCCCTTGATTTCCGCGATGGTGTTGAAGGTGGGAACAATGCCAAGGTCTTTTGAGTCTGTCCGTACACTGATGCGCGGTTTTGCGCCTGATTCGTTGAGACGATAGAGCATGCCGTAATCCTCTAGGGCGACATCTATGGTGGGGATTTTGGTGGTGCGTGCCTGGAAGATTTTATTTACGCCAAAGCCCCGCGACCAGTTTGACGTGACGATGCCGACGGCGCCTGCCTTCTCCAGGGCAGCCGGCAGCGACCGGGTGGTCTTGCCGGTTTTCTCTATACGTTTTGTCCAGGAGTCTGTCTGTGCCGTCCGCTCAGCCTTCATCTTTTCAAAGGATTCCGGGGTCCCGAACTCCTTCCAGTTATAGTCAGGCCGGCCAGTGGGCTGCGGCATGGATACCATCACAAATTTGCCCTTAATGGCAGGCAGCCACTTCTGGAATTCGAGGGAGTCAGCCAGGTCAGGGATTATGATCAACTCTCCGACAACGGCCTTTCCATTGGTTGAAGGACACCATGCTAACTGTGTGGCTTCCAGTGTTCTTACGCGGGGATAAATCATGTCAATGTGCGACACTCCACGCTCCCACCCCTTCCACTCTCCCCACTTCTCATTACGGGCGGCAATGCCCCAGTCCGAGTACTTCTTTACGGCCCAGTCGTGGGCTTGCTGCATTTGAGGCGTGCCAACCAGCCGGGGGCCAATGCCATCGAACAGTTCATGGCCAAGCTTCTCTAGTTGTGAGTTTTCGTTGGCCTCCTTGACGATAGCCTCAACAACAGCATCCTGGCTGACGCCGGGAAAAGAAACAATCAGGAGGAATAGGATTGAATAAATTCTCATGAGTGACAGGTAAGTTAAGTCAGCAAGATAGGGCTGTCAAGTTATCGGGCAAGTTGAATTGTTTGTGAGTGGTGAAGGTTGGGGATTTGATCTGGTCTTTAGTCTTTAGCTCCTGGCCGTTAGAAACCCAGTAATCCATTGGATACTTAGACACACAGACACACCTGTGTATGCTTAGACACGTTTTCGCGTCAGCGTATCAACGCTTTTTCCGAGTACCTTCAGCAATGTATCGACAGTTCTACGGTGGGTTCGGAAGCTGAGGCAGGCAAACCGCAAGGTGAACTTTCCATTCAACATGGTGCTGGAAATAAACACACGGCCATCTTCTTGCACCATTTTCAGTAACTTTTTATTGAAGGCATCTGCGTTGCCCCCCTTGGGCACATACCGGTAAGTGACGACCGACAACTCCGGCTCGGGGCCGACTTCAAAGCCAAGTCCTTTGATTTCATCATAGAAGTACTGGGCAAGTAGCAACTTCTCCTCGAGGCAGGCCCGGAAGGGTCTTACTCCATGGAGTTTAAGCGGCAGCCACATCCGTAGTCCGCGGAAGTGCTTGGTCAGTTCAGGTGAGAGATCGGCCGGGGATGGTTCATCGGTTTCGCTCAGCGCGTCCTGCATGTAGTTGGCCTGGTAATAATGGGTGGCATTGAGGAGTTTGGGATCCTTGACCAATACGACCCCTACGCCATAAGGCAAAAACAGTCCCTTGTGAGGATCGATGACCAGCGAATCGCTCAGCTCCATTCCCTTCAACTTCTTCTTCCCTTCTTTGGTAAGGACAAAGAATCCTCCGTAGGCGGCGTCGACATGAAACCACAAGTTGAATTTCTTCGCCACAACGCCGAGGTCTTGCAACGGGTCGATGGCGCCTACGTCAGTTGTTCCGGCTGACGCCACTAACAAGAATGGAATCAGCTTCTTACGCTTGTCTGATTCAACCATCTTTCTCAGTTTACTTGCATCCATCCGGTAACGCTCATCGGTTGGCACATAACGCAGTACGCACTCCTTCAGGCCTGCGATGCGGATGGCTTTCTCCACACTGTGGTGGGCCTGGTGTGTCAGGTAGATGACGGCGCGTTTGACCTTGCCAGCGGTAATTCCCTTGGCGTCCCGCGCCGTGCAAATGCCGATGAGGTTGGCGATGCTGCCCCCGGAGGCCAGGTTACCAGCTGCGGAGGTTGGATACCCTACGGTTTTCGCCACCCATCGAATGAGCAGGTTCTCCATCCGAACCGCGCCCGGGCCGGCATAGAAGACGCCGGCGTACCGGTTGGTAACGTCGGCCAGGTAGTCCCCCAGTGAAGCATAGTATAGGCCGCCTCCTGGGATGTATCCCAGGTGTCCGCCCGAGGCAGGGTTCAATGCAGGAAAATCAACGCTCTTGTGAAGCAAACGCAACAGGTTTGCAATGGGCGCGGGCTTCTCACCGATGGGGCTCGTCAACAGTCCCTCACCCTTGTCGCTGTGTACCTGGTATGCCTTGCCCTGTTCGAGTCCTTCAAGAAAGGATTCAGCATAATCGACGACAGCCTGCCGCACATCGCTGCGTGCCACGGCTGAAGGCTCAAGCCGTCGGGCCTCATGTTCCAGGACAGCAATCTTCTTTTTCAGTGACATAGCCCAATATTACTGAATTCAATAGCCCCCGGGAAGGCCATTTACGCCTTCCCCACTGACGATTATCATAGCATTTTCAGGGGTTCGGCGCGAGATTTAGGTAAATCCAAAAGACGGCAGTTATGAACAACCTGATGACTCCCGAAATGGATTCCCGTGTGAATGAAATGCTGGAATCCGCCAAAGCCGACCTGGAGAAGTTTCGCAATGAGTTGGGAAAAGACATGGTGAGCGTCCACGACC
>JAYRNL010000214.1:0-7202 GCA_041912235.1 Cyclobacteriaceae bacterium | reverse complement strand
GGACACTTCTTGGTGATCGCGAGTATGATGTTGTTAAAACGGTTTGGACATGAGGGTTGAGGTATCATGCGATGCATTTCGCCAGCGAAATACTGTTCAAACTGGGGAGATGGCCAGCCCGGGGTATACAGATCCCAGTAACATTTGCCATCCACGACGGCGAGTTTCGTAATCCGGTGGGGACCAAGTATTCTCCGCCGCAGTGCGTCCAGTGACCGGAGTACCGACAACACCTTGGTCACCTTTCCGTACCTCCGCCAGGCGACGGCTCCAATTGTTAGTCGTATACGAAGTTCAAGCCAGCGCATTTTAGCCCCGGACAGAATCCTCTGGCTTTTCCGGAATGAGCGCATGACGGTAAGGACCTGATCGGAAAATGACCTTACCGGGGGAGTTTCATCCACTTGGACGATTGGGTTGGATTTCACGGTTGTAAAGTTTTAGTCAGTGAATTGTTGCCTGCCGAAGAAATCGATTGACTCTTTTTAAATTCGGCATATTGGCTTAGTGAGTAACGTGAGAAGGATCCTTTCTTACGGAAAGAGTATAGGGTAAACCAGTTGGGTTTGTTGGTGAATCGGACAGTGGATTGGTAATACCCGCTGCTATGAAGGAAGACACTCCGCGTCCTGGTTGAATCGCCGTTGAAGGGGTAGGTAATCGTGGCTTCATTTCCGATTTCCGGCTGAACCAGGTAGTCCTTGTCCCTATTCAAAAGGGAAGCGGTGACGTCCATGCCCAATTCGTCGACGGCCGCATCCGGGTGAATTCGCTTGACGGCAAGAGGGATATTCGGGGAGAAATCCATTGCAGCATAATCCACTTCCCAAAAGAGAAAGCCAGCCTCCAGTTTGAGGGTGAACGTGTCCCCATCAACCTGGCTCAGGTCAATGGGCATAACCAATTCACGGGAGGCAAGGGGACCCATCACGGGAAAGTGACCCACTGGAGCCCAACCCTTCCCGGTCTTTATGGATACAGACAGGGGGATATGTTGATCCATCGCCCAGGCATTCAACTTTTCCGCCGACTCCTTGCCTTGCTTTTCTACGAATCGAGGATAGTAGGTGCCAAATTCCTTGTTAAACCTTCCGTAGAGGTAGTCAAGCCAGTAGGAATTGGTTGCCTTGAGGACAAGTTTTCCCTGAGTAACTGACGGAGGTTTCTTGAAGGTGAGTTCCAGTTGACTAACATCCTCCTGATCAGTTGTGCCGTCATCAAACAAATAGGAATCGTTGTCGATTTCACCGAGGCGTGAACGCAGATCGTTCCCTGGCCCGGAAGTGGCTGCTAGTGGCAATTGGGCCGACTGGATAGTGTGAGGGACGCCCCGTTTATCAAGGAGTACGCGGATGCTGTCCGGGTGTTCCAAAATCAGCAGGTCGGCCATGTTCGTGTGTTGGACTTCGTGCAGGTAGTTGGAAATCTTCAGTCGGTAGAGGTTGTTGAAGGGTTTGAATCCGGGAAGCGGGAGGTAATCGTCGCGTTCAAGGTTTGGGTAAATGGCGCCGCCATAGATTTCGCCCTCAAAACGATACCCATGTCCGTCATAGGTATACACAAAAGGGCAGGAATTCTTGGTGGCTGCCACGATGATCACAAGGATCGCCAGAATGCCAATGGTCGCCACCAGGGCCTCACCGCTACTTCGACCCGCGTCAGCACCGTAATAATCAATTTTGTTTATGGAGGGTACAGGAATCACAACTGTATTGTCGGCTTCCTGCTTTAAGGAAGTTGTGTACAAATGCACCTCATCCGTTGGATGTCCTTTGTTTGGCGCATACCGAGTGGAGCCTTTTTCTTTTACAAACCGGTAGTATTGGTGATCTTCCGGCAAGGGTTCCACAACTCCCCACAGTTCAGTTTGCTTCTTGTTCAGTTTAGCATACCGAAGATGGTAGACCTGACCATAGTGATGCAAGATGAGATACTTTGATTCGGAGGCCAATCGCGCATAAGCAATATGGGTGAGCGGGATGGACCGTTCGCCTTTTCTTCCCTCCCGCACATAAATATTCTCTTTGTCCCTCCGCAGATAAAATTCGTTTAAAGCCGCTCCATCCGTTAAGAGAATTCGTATATAGGAACCCTTCTTGAATTCGGGTACCGTAAACAAGGTATCGCCCCCCTATTTGGCAATGCTGTACATGCGGGCATCAACCGGATCGACCATCTTGATGGCCTCGATGGAATCGATCGGAATGGTCTGTTCGATGACCTTCTTCTTCCGGCCGACATAGATTTTCTGCCCGTCGCTGAAGCGAAAGGTCCTGCTGATCCGGGAGCCGTTTCTGAATTGAATGATTACATTCTGCGACTCTTTGAGTTGGGGGATGACAACTGCGGGCTCAAGGGTGGTGACTTGACTGGCCGACGGAGTGCGTTCTGCCTTACTGGCGATCTTGTAATAGCTGCACCCGAAATCGAGGATCGAAAAAATGAAGATCAAGAAAAGTGATATGACCCTCCGACGCACCCGGAAGTATCCAAGTGGTGAGTTGCTGCTGGAATGTGCAACGGGGTGATTTTGGATGGAACGCCTCATGTTGATGCTTTGATTAGTTCCGAATTTGAAATGAGGAAAGCAGAATCCATTGGCATTCATTGCCAGCGCATTCAGCATTTGTATTGAAAACCGCCAACGAAAAGCCCTGAAAGAAGAAAAAGTTGCAATTATTGCAACTCTGGAAGGCAAATTCAGACCGGGAGCACCTGCCCCCACTTCAGCTTGTAAAACTCACGCTTGACGAGTTCCACAAGAACAAGATAAATGAGAACCAGCCCCCAAATCACGAGCGACATCTCCATCGTCAGCGGCTGCATCTCAAAGAATCCGCCAACCGGAGTGAAGGGAATGAGCCAGCCAATAAGAACGCAGCCCAGTGTGCTGGCCGTTACTTGCCAACTGGGGAGACTTCCTGAAAACGGCTGATAATGGGTTCGTATGGAGAAAATGACCAGGCATTGGGTGGTAAGCGATTCGAGGAACCAGGCCGTCTGAAACTGGTGTTCGGCTGCCCCATACACGTTGAAGAAGATGTAGAACGTAATCAGGTCGAACACCGAACTGACAATTCCGAAAACAATCATGAACCGACGAAGGAAAGGAAGGTCCCAAGCCTGGGGCTTTGTAATGAAGTACTTGTCGACCCGATCGGTAGGGATGGTGATCTGTGAAAAATCGTAAATGAAATTATTCAGCAGGATCTGTATGGGCAGCATGGGAAGGAACGGGAGGAAAATCGCCGCAGCCGCCATCGAAAACATGTTCCCAAAGTTTGAACTCAACCCCATCTGGATATACTTCAGCGTATTGATGAAGGTTTTTCTGCCCTCCATTACGGCATCACTGAGGATGGTCAGGCTCTTTTGCGTAAGGATGATATCGGCAGATTCCTTGGTGACATCGGTGGCGTTCTCCACTGAGATCCCCACATCCGCGGACTTCAGCGATGGCGCGTCGTTGATGCCATCGCCCATATAACCTACGGTGTGATGGGCCTTGAGTGCCTTGATCACCCGGTTCTTCTGCTCGGGGGAGAAACGGGCAAACAGCGTGGTTTCTTTGACCTGAACTTGCAGGGCTTCATCCGAGAGACGCTCAAGATCGGAACCCAGGAGAATTCCTTTCACCGGAAGACCGATTTCGGAACAAATGCGTGACGCGACCAGGTGGTTGTCTCCCGTGATAATTTTGACTTCAATCCCTTGTTCGTTGAGTCGTTGGATGGTTCGTGCCGCCTCCGGGCGCGGAGGATCGAGAAAGGATATGAATCCCCGAAGTTCAACGTGCTGCTCATCCTGGTGCGTGAACGCGCGTGGCAATGTTTCGATAGTACGTGTTGCTATCGCCAATACCTTGTAGCCCTCTTTGCTGAGATTCTGGTATACGCGCTTTGCCAGTTCCTGCTCGTCAGGAGAATTGCGACAGACGTTCAGCACCTCCTCCGGTGCGCCTTTTGTAATCAGTGTCAGACGTCCCTTGTCCCTGACCACCACGCTCATCCTCTTCCGCACAAAATCGAATGGGATTTCATCCACTTTCTCCACGCCCTCGGTCGAAACGGAGTGGAGCTCCAGCACGGCGTTGTCGAGGGGATTGATCATCCCTGACTGGAAGTAACTGTTTAGGTAAGCATAACGAAGAACCTCTTCGTTCACGTTGCCTGAGGTATCGGTGTACTTCACCAGGCTGATCTTGTCCTGGGTCAGCGTTCCGGTTTTGTCAGTGCAGAGTACGTCCATGCTTCCGAAATTGGGAATGGCCGCCAGGCGCTTGACGATCGCCCCCTTCTGAGCGATGCGAAGGGACCCCCTGGCCATGCTCACCGACATCACCATGGTAAGTAATTCCGGAGCCAGCCCTACGGCAACAGCCAGAGCAAACATGAAGGCCTCAAACCAGTCGTGGCGCACCACGCCGTTGAGAAAGAAGATGAAAAGCAGAAGCAGGATGGTGATGCGCATCACCAGGTAGCCAAAATCCTTGACGCCGCGGCTGAAGCTCGATTCCTCGGAGGGAGCGATGAGCCGTTCGGCAATGGACCCGAAATAGGTCTTCATTCCGGTGGCAACCACGACCCCCGTGGCCGATCCCGTCACCACGCTTGACCCCATCAAACCGATATTCGTTAGTTCGTCCAGCTGAGTCGAGATCACGGGAGTAGACACCTTCTCAACGGGAAAAGACTCGCCGGTCAGAGCAGCCTGGTTGACGAAGAAATCCCGGGTGGAGATAAGGCGTATATCAGCCGGTATGATGCGGCCCGCGCTCAGCATCACGATATCTCCCGGATAAACATCAGCGGCAAAAACCTCTTCGGTGGCGTGGTTTCTTACTACGGTCACCCGCGTGCGAACCCGGTCACGCAGTTTTTCGGCCGCCTCATGGGCGCTCTTTTCCTCAAAGAAGTCGAGGACCGTACTCATGATCACCATCCCGATGATGATGATGGCGTTTACTTCATCGCCAACGATGAAGCTGACGATGGCGGCGAAGATGAGGATGATTACGAGCGGACTCTGGAAGTGTCGAAGAAATTCCAGCAGGACGGCAAACCGGCTCTGGGATTCGATCAGGTTGCGTCCGAACTTCTTCCTGCGCTGACTTACTTCCTCTCCCGTAAGCCCGCCTTCGCGGCTTTGCATCTGGGCCAGGACATCTTTTCCGTCCAGCGAGGCAACCTCCGATAGAGCCCGGTGATTCATTTCATGGGTGATGACCTACAAGTAATATACAAAACCTAGGCTGACGGAGAACTTTTCAGCGTTTCGGCCGGGCGAGGGCATCGAGTCGGGCCAGGAGCGGGGGATGGGAGTAGTGAAAGAACACGTAGGCAGGGTGCGGGTATAGATTGCTCAGGCTATCGACGGAAAGTCGCTTCAAGGCCGTGGCAAGGGCTTCCCCGTTATAGGTCTCCCGGGCATAGGCGTCGGCCCCATACTCATTGCGGCGACTGTACATGCTCATCAGCAACCCGATGATGCCGCTGATCGGCGAAAACAGAATCCCGAAGGCGAGCAGGTTGAGATGTATAGCCATCTGCTCACCGCCCAGGGCCAGGGAGAGCTCGCGACTGAAAATCATCTGGCTCAGTACAAACAGGATAAAGAATATCTGGGCAATAGACAGGAGGTAACTGACGATGATGTGTTTTTTCTTGAAATGGCCGACTTCATGGGCAAGGACAGCAACGAGTTCTTCGGTGCCGTGATTCTGGATGAGGGTGTCAAAGAGCACGATCTTTTTCTTCTTGCCGATGCCCGAGAAAAACGCATTCGCCTTTTTGGATCGTCTCGATCCGTCCATGACGAAGATGTTGTCCAGGGGGAACTTCACCTGCTGCGCAAATGATTCGATGGCGGATTTCAGTTCGCCAGCGGGTAATGGAGTCAGTTTATTGAAAAGAGGGAGAATGATCGTGGTGTAAAACATGTTCATCACCAAAATGAACAAGGCGGCAATAATCCCGAACCAAAGCCAGAATCCGGGCCCCAGCCGCTGCACCAGGATGATCAGGGTTGACAGGAGACTTCCGCCGAAAAGAGCGCCCAGGAAATATCCCTTAAGCTTGTCAAGAACAAAAGTGCGAGGTGTTGTCTTGTTGAATCCGTATTTCTCTTCGATAACAAAGGTCTCATACCATTGGAAGGGCAGCGTAACAAGGTCCGATGCGATGGCCAGGACAGCGAAGAACGTCAAGGCAAGAAGCAAGGGTACCTCGATGTAGGACTGAAGCTGGGTGCTGATCCAGCCAAAGCCGCCCAAACTAAGCATGGCGAGGGAAACTATAACGCCCAGGGAAGAGGTTAGTAGTTCAAACCTTGTTTTTTCGCGGTGGTAATCCAGCGAGCGAAGGTATTTTTCACGATCATAAAACGCTGCCACCTCCGGGGGAATATCGCGACGTTCTGCGCGAAGGTTCAGGTACTCAAGAAAGGTATTAAACAGGTAGCCGGCCAGCGTGATGCTGATCAGGAGGGCAAGAATCGCGGAGGGTGTCATGGACTACTGGCGAACATCCAGTTCAGCGGACGCATAGGCAAACCCCTGCCACTCGCCGGATTTCAACACCTTGGTGTAGAGCTGTTGTGCATGAGTGGAATCACCCTGGTAAGCGTAGTAGTTGGCCAATCCATACAATTTGGTAATCTCGTAAAGATTCATCTCCCGGATATCCTTGGATTCATCCACCAGGTCTGCCGGCTTGATCGCGCCATTGAAGAGTAAGAGGCGGCGAAAGTATGGGTAGTCCTTATTCTCAATATCAAAATCAACGGTGAATGGCCTGGCAACTGCAGCAGCCTTCTCTTTGTCCCCTGCGCGCATGTAACAGTTGTAAAGCCAGTCACTGGCCCCGGCCTTGTCACCTCCCGTGTGGGCCGTGGCAAGACTCTTTTCGTACGCTTCTGCCGCTGCGGCATAGTTTCGCTTCAGGAAATGGTACAGGCCAATGTGATACCAGATTTGATGCTGATAGGTTGCTCCCTGTTTTCCGGTTGCGTCGTATTCGTACACCTCCGGCTCGTTCCGGATAAGTTCTTCGGCACGGGTCAGGTCGTCGATGGCGTTGTCGAGTTCACGTAGATTGATGTACCGATGCCCTCGGTGGCGACGCAGTTTGTATGACTTGGGAAAAGCCGAAAGGCCTGCCGGGTACACAGTAACCGCCTTGCGGAATTGGCCAATGCCGACCAGG
>JAYRNL010000213.1:0-39819 GCA_041912235.1 Cyclobacteriaceae bacterium | reverse complement strand
TCGATGAAAAACGTGCCGGTAAAGCCGTTTTTCCGGGCATAGTCTTTGGCCATGTGCAGGAAACGCGCCATGTGGTCCTGCTCGCGTTTCATGTCGGTATTGAGCAGCGACTGGTAGCCTTCGCGGCCGCCCCAGAACACGTAGTTCGCCCCCCCGAGCTCTACGGTAGCATCGATGGCGTTCTTCACCTGTGCCGCGGCATGGCACACCACGCGGAAGTCGGGGTTTGTCGCCGCTCCATTCATGTACCGGGGATGGGAGAACAGGTTGGCCGTACCCCATAGCAATTTGATGCCGGTCTCCTTCTGCTTCTCGCGGGCATACTCGACCAGCTTGCGCAGACGGGCTTCCGATTCTTTCAGTGTGGCCCCTTCATCGACCAGGTCGTAGTCATGAAAGCAATAGAAAGGAATCCCCATCTTGGTGATGAACTCAAACGCGGCATCCATCTTGTCGTAGCCGCGTTGCACCGATTCTTTAGCCGACAGCCAGGGGAAGTTCTTGGTGGGCGCCCCGAATGGATCGACACCGGTGCCGCCGAAGGAATGCCAGTACGCCACGGCAAAGCGAAGGTGTTCCTCCATGGACTTTTTACCCACCTTTTGCCGGGCGTTGTAGTACCTGAACGCGAGGGGATTCTTCGACGTCCGGCCTTCGTATACAATTCTTCCGATTCCCTTGAAATAACCCTTAGAAGTTTTCATGCTTGGATTATGCGTTAACTCAATTGTTTCTGCAATGCCTCGTTCCATCGCCCGGCAGCGTCTTTCAGCTTCCACGTTCCCGGTGAATAGCTCCTCACCTGCTGCAAACTGAGGAACGCTTCTTCAATTCCCGTGTAAATCCCCGCTCCGATGCCCGCACCCCGTGCCGCTCCCTGCGCGCCATCGGTGTTGAAGAGCTGCAGTTCCGCCCCGGTCACCTCAGCAAAGGTCTGGCAAAATACTTCGCTTTGGAACATGTTCGCTTGTCCGGCCCGGATCACACGGGGAACGATCCCCAATTGCCGAAGCGTGCCGAAACCATAGCCGAGGGCAAAGACGATTCCCTCCTGAACGGCGCGGCAAACATGGGGTGTCATGTGCCTGACCAGGTCGAGGCCATGGAAACTCGCCCCCAGGTCGCGGTTGCCCAACATGCGCTCGGCGCCGTTGCCAAAGGGCAAAACTGTCAGTCCCTCAGCGCCGACCGGGGACTTCTCCGCCAGCACATTCAGCTCTTCGTAGGAAAATTTGCCCCCCAGCAGTTCCTGTCGCAGCCATCGATACATGCTGCCTGTACCATTAACACAGAGAAGCACGCCCAATCGTCGCGCGTCGTGTTTGTCGTTCACGTGAAGAAACGTGTTGACCCGCTGTTGCCGGTCGGCCACGAGCTTGTCTACTACGGCGTAGATCACGCCCGAGGTACCCGCTGTAGCTGCCACTTCGCCCGGCTGAAGGGCATGGAGGGAAAAAGCATTGTTTGGCTGATCACCGGCGCGGTAGCAGATCGGTATGCCGGGACCAAGTCCCAGTTCACCGGCTGCCTGAGTGGTGAGTTTTCCCTGTACGCCAAATGCGGGCACGATGTCGGCGATGAGCGACCGGTCCATGCCGAGGTGATTGAAGAGTTCTAAAGCGGTCGTCTGCGTCTCATAATCATACATCATCCCCTCCGAAAGTCCCGAAGCGGTGGTCGTTACTTCTCCGGTCATCTTCATCGCGATGAAGTCACCGGGGAGCATAACCTTGTGAATCTTTGAATACACCGCTGGTTCATTGTCGCGGACCCATATCAACTTCGAGGCTGTAAAATTGCCGGGTGAGTTGAGGAGATGGGTGAAGCAATAGTCCGGTCCCAGTTCCCCGAAGGACTTTTCGCCGATGCCCACGGCGCGGCTGTCACACCAGATGATGGAAGGTCGGAGCGCACGCTGCTGTTTGTCGACGACGACCAGTCCGTGCATTTGGTACGAGATTCCGATGGCGGCGATCGAAGACGGCCTGGCGCCGGCCTTGTGGATGACGCGGCGGGTGGCCTCGGTCAAACTGGTCCACCAGGCGGCCGGATCCTGTTCAGCCCATCCGGGTTGCCGGCTGATGATCTCCATCTCCGATTCAGGAACGGTGACGGAAGCGACTGTCTTTCCGCTGTCGGCATCGGTGAGGTTTGCCTTGACGGCTGAACTGCCGATATCGAAGCCGAGGAGAAGGGAGCTGGTCATGGGCGGTGGCAGGTCAAAGGTAAGGGTAAGAAAGAAGTGGAGAAGCGGTACAGTACTCAATTTGCCGCGTCCGGGTGTGAGTAACCACCGCGGAGACGCAGCGGCGCAGAGAAGCGCAAAGGACAGTTACCTATATTTATGAGTGACAACCTGCCAAATTTGATGGATAAGCTGCTTCGCTACACGGACAAGGATCTTCAGCCTATGACCATGGACCAGTGGCTGAAGAGCAAGCCACCGGAACTCCGGGTACTGGCCGAGCGGTGGTTTGACGAAATCAGGAATTGCGGTGATGAGGTGGAGGCCATCTTCCATGACAACTATCCCATAGGGTGTGTGGACCGGGCTCCGTTCGCCTACGTCAATGTGTATCGCGACCACGTGAACGTGGGTTTCTTTTACGGCGCCTACCTTACCGACAGACACCATTTGCTGGAAGGCACCGGCAAGCATGGGCGGCATGTAAAACTGTGGCCCGGGCAGGCAGCAAATGAAAAGGCCATTTCAGCGTTGATCGAAGCGGCATACCATGATATAGTGAGGAGGCTGGTCAGTTGACCAGAACCCCTGGTGTCCTGTCTTTCCGGCAGATACAAGTTCAGTTCTCCGGTTTCCAGGGCGTCAAGATGCCCCATCCTGGTCTCTGCTGTCAATGGAGATCAATTTATCTCTTGAGTCAATGTCGTTATGGTTCAAAGTTCACAGTTACAGTGCGAGTTAACTTTGCAGAGTCTGCTTGTCACTATTTCTCTAATATATCTGCCACGGTTTTAGTGCCGAGTTGTTCAGCCAATCCGATAAGAAGTCCTTCCACTCCCCGAATGTAACAAAGTCGATAGATGCTCTCATAATTAACTACTTCTCCAACGACCTCTGTACCGTGCTTCGCAAGTCTGGATAGCAATTCGTCAAGATTGTCAACTCTAAACATAATACGGAGATAACCAAGAGAGTTTACTGGAGCAATCCTATGGTCTGATATAGGATGGGGGGCAAAAAATTGAGAAAGTTCAAGCCGACTATGTCCGTCTGGCGTAACCATCATAGCAACCTCTACCGACTGATTTCCAAGTCCTGTTACACGTCCTGCCCATTCACCTTCAACCATCATCCTTCCTTCAAGTGTCAGTCCAATTTCGGTGAAAAACGAAATGGCTTTATCTAGAGATTCCACAACGATGCCAACGTTGTTCATTTCCATTAATTTGCTTCTTGTCATATACTTTTCTTGTCTTGGCCGCTATAAAATTGTCATAGTAACGTCACTTTCCACGGGCCAGCCGAATTGCCACCAACGCTTAACTATTTCAGTCTGAACGCAAGACGACTTGCTAAATGCATCCTGAGCTTGTCGAGGGAGACGCCGTCCCGATAGCAATCGGGACTGGCAAGCCCGACCAGCTGCGCAAGCTCCACGAACCGAGACTGCGACTGAAACATACTCTACAATTTACCAAGGATCGCCGCGATTGCAAATAGCCTTTGTTGGCAGCAGTTTTTATATGCGTCAATGGTCTTTGCGGCTTTTTCTCTTAGATCGTTCGTTTTCGAATCTCTCTGCAATTTGAACTTCTCCTATTGAGTTGAGGACGTCAATCAGTTGCTGGTAATCCTTGAAAGTGTTATGGTTTTCGACGTCTGCCAGGAAACTTATCAAACTATCCTTTTCAATTGTTCTCAATTTGTCAACTTGTTTCAGAAATACTGTTGGATGTGCTGAAGCCATTCTCACGCATATATGCTGCAGTTGTCCAACAGCATCGGCATCCCAAACGAGGTTTTTTCCGATGTGAATGCATTTGTTTATTACTTCGTTGGGAAAGGAGGTTCCACATTTCTCAAGTACATTAAGGTACTCAAAGGAGTTCTGATACAGTTGATCAAATTGTTTTGGATTGAATACTCTTAAGAAGTCGTTAGTATTTTCTGGGAAGGCAGCAACATACTCTGCCTGCATTACTTTGCTTGAAGGGTCAGCTGACAAGTGATCGAAGGCCTTCTTGATTCTAATTGACTCGGGAAGAAGGGATTGAGATAGCGTTGTGCCTGTCCTTATGATGAGCATCAACGCTACTATAAGCCAAGGCTTCATAAAAATTGCTACCAACAACCGAATATACGAAATCCACTCTCGATTATCCGGTTATACCATGGTTAACCATGGCAACAATTGATAATCAAGGTGAGGACACGATACGTGACCCGGATTGATCCACGTCCCTCCTTCCACTGAGGCTTGACCGAATGAAAGATGAAAGGTGAACTATGTTTTCAACCGCTTCAGCAGACCCTTTCGCTTAACAATGTTCTTGTAGTCCCATTGGATGGTGCGGGACTTCTTCAGCCACCGCCGCAGATCGGTGAGTTTGATCTGGTCTGCATCGGTGTATCGCGCGCCGGCGGTCTTGAAGTTGCCTTCCTTGGCCAGCCCCGGCTCCTTGAACGTGATACCGCTCCAGAACAATAAACGCACGCAGTCCTTGAGCTTGTGATAGCCGACGATAGGATTGCCGTCGAGGAACCACACGGGATGGCGATGCCAGATCTTGCTCTCCGCATCGGGCAAGGCGCGGGTTAGCTCCGCGGCAAGCAGGTCACAAATGGCAGCGTCGCCTTCGGATTGAGACGCGTTGTAGGCAGCGATTTCTTTATGCATAATCTCCTTAGGCCTCTTTTCAAAAATCAATAATCACAAATTCTGTCCTGCGGTTTGCCTGCCTTCCCTCGTCGGTGTCGTTGGTGGCCACGGGCTGCGTCTCCCCGTACCCTTTCGCCATCAACCGGCTTGCCGCAATACCGCCCTTTACCATGAAATCCATCACCGCCCTGGCGCGGGCATGCGACAAGGCCATGTTCTTGTCGTCGGCGCCGACGTTGTCGGTGTGCCCACCCACCTCCACCCGCATCGACGGGTTGGCCTTCATCAGCTCGATGGCCTTGGCCAATTCCAGGTAGCTCTCCGGTTTCAGGTCGGCTTTCCCACTTTCGAAAAAGATGTTGTTAAGCACCACCTTGGTACCCTTCTCGATGGGCTTCAACTCGATGTTTTTCTTCAGCTCTTGATACTTGGCATCATCCGGAACGTCGAAGTTCTGCGAGTAGAAGAAGAATCCGTCGCGGTTGGCCGACACGCTGTAGTTCCTGCCGGCCGGAAGCACAATCAGGTACTCGCCGGTGGTGGAGTTACTCTTGTTGGTAGCAATCATATCGCCCGTGACAATATCTTCCACCAGCACCCAGGCGCTGATCTTTTGACCTGTCTTGGCATTGGTCACCACACCGGAAATGATGACCGTCGGCTGCGGTCGCAGCACTTCGGGGATTTCTATCTGGTAAAGGTCGGTCATCCCGCTGCCTCCCGCCCGGGTGGAAGCGAAGTAGGCATGCTCGCCGGAAGCGGAAATCGTAAAGTAGTTGTCGTCACCCTCCGAGTTGAGCGGACGGCCCAGGTTTACCGGGTGCGACCACTTCATGTTCTCGAAGGTCGACTTGAACAAATCGAAGCCGCCATAGCCCGGGTGACCGTACGAGCTGAAGTAAAGTGTCTTCCCGTCGGGCGCCAGGTAAGGGCTCTTCTCGTTCCACGGGGTATTGATGATGGGGCCAAGGTTCTGCGGCACACCCCAGTCGCCAAACGGGTTCTTCTCAATACTATATAGGTCCGAGCCTCCGTACCCACCGGCGCGGTCCGACGCAAAGATGATCTTCGTTCCGTCGGCCGACAGGCAGGGTTGAGCATCCCATTCCTTGGAATTAACCACGTTGCCAAAGTTGACGGGCGCACTCCATTGTTCGCCGTCCAGCACGGAAATGTATAAGTCGCAGTCGCCGATGCCCCCTTCCCGTGAGCACTGGCCGTACACCATCACCTGCCCGTCACCGCTGAACGTAGCGGCGCCGTCGTTGTTCTTTGAGTTGATGGGTTCCGGCAACAAGGTAGGCGGCGCCCAGGTGTTGCCCTGACGCTGCACGTAGTAAATATCCTCACCATAGTTGCCATCCGTGGGGCTGAACGCTCCGAGCGGACTCTTCCGCTGGCTGGTGAAGTAGAGTTTTGTTCCCGTCGGGTCGATCTGGGGAAAGTAATCGTCGGAGCTGCTGTTCACGATACTGCCCAGGTTCTCCGGGTCCTTCATGCTGTTGGGCATCTTCAGCAGCTCGGCTCGTCCTTTAACATACGCGATCCTGTATTTGGCCTGGTGGTGATAAATCGTCCGGTCAGCAGCCTTGGAGTACTTTTCCTGGAAAAGGGTATAGTACCGGACAGCCTCATCCGTGTGGTTCAGGCTTTCGTGACATTGGCCAATCTGGTAATAGTACCAGGGCCAATACTGCGGGTTGACTTTCTCCAGCTGAAGAAAGGCTTCGATCGCTTCGCTATAGTTGCCGTTGTTTTGTTGGGCCGTGCCGAGCTGGTACCACGCCTCGTCATAGTCCTTGGCCATGGTGACCGCTTTCTTCAGGGCGGTGACCGCGTCGGCGTACTTTCCTTCTTCGCCGGCCTTCTTGCCTTGTTCAAAATACTGAAGGGCGATACCCGAAGGTTTTTTGTCGGACTGGGCGAAGGCGACGATGGCGTTTGAAAGCAAGAGAATGAGAATGGCGCGGATCATGTTACGTTGGGGTGTTAAGATTGGGTCGTGTGAAAAATAACAAGAATGAGGGAGGAGGTCAAGGAAGATGGCAGGACAAAGGGAGGCAGGGCGTTATGAAAATGATTACCTTGATTTGTTTGCCGGCGTATATGAGAACAATTGCCTCTACCCCCCTTATCCTTAGCCTGTTCATCCTCGCGGCTTGTCAATCGAAACGGGATGAACTCTTCACGAAACCGGTGTCTTTGACAGAAAAGGAAACCAGCTACCTGCAGGCCCGGGACGCCTACCTTGCCGAACTGAAGAAACTGCAGGTTATCGATACCGGCTCTTTTGAGCGGCTTGACTCGGTGAATCGGGCCTCGCTGGATGACCTGGACCGCCGGATGAAGGACATCCTCGCCGATGCCCGTGCCCCGGAGCCAGGTGAAAGCAATCTCCAGTCGCTCCTTGATGAGGTGGGGGTCGGTATGCTGGATGGTCTATCGTTTACCAAAGACTCCACTACCAGGATATTCTATACAAGCAAAGCGTTGTTTCTCGACTATTTCCGGAAGACAGATCCACCCATCAACGATCTCTCACCCGAATCGCTGGAAACCATCTTCAACTACACCTTTGAGCCGGATGCCGGCGTTTCAAACTTTTCCCTGGTGGAAATTGAGACACGGAATGGAGATCCAGCCTGGGGAATGATAGCCGTTGTCGCCCAGGATATCGGGGCATATACCCCGGATTTTCTGTATGTATTTCTGGCTTCAGGCGACTATATATACATGGCGGAGAAAGTTCTTGACTCGCCCGCGCCGGAAATTCAACAATGCCGGGAACTGTGGGACCGGGTCGCCGCAGAATCGGCAAAGAGAATGGAGGCCTATCGTCAATCCGGTTTGGAAGACACCACGGCGTTCAACGAAGGCTATCGGCTGGAGGAAGCGGGCTGGGAAGCCTATTGCGCGTGCTACCAGAAGGAGTTACGCAAATCCGTGAAGTTCGCCTCCCTGAAACAAGAACTGGAGGCGATAGCGGCCTATCTTGCACAATGGAAATGACTGTTCCCATGACAATCGCCAAGTACCTCTGGGTGGCAGGCTCGCTGATTATCGCCACACTGGGCACTATGCACCTTTACTACACTTTTTTCACGAACAAGTTTGACACCCGTGACGTTTCGCTTTCGGCCGCGATGAAAGAGTCGTTTCCGGTACTGACCCGACGCACCACCTTGTGGAAAGCCTGGATCGGCTTTAACGCCAGCCACAGCAGCGGTGCCATGTTTCTGGGCCTGCTTAACTGTTACCTGGCCATTCACGACTTCAACTACCTCATGGCCGATTCCGTCCTGTGCTGGTTGTCGATCGCCAACGTGCTTTTCTTCGTGTGGTTAGGCAAGCGCTATTGGTTCAACATCCCCTTCACCGGCTCGGTAATTACCTTGCTTTGCTACCTCCTCGCCTATGGTATCGCTCGCTTTGGGCAATTCTGATTTTTCCGAAATAGGGCTATATTAGTTCAACCGGATTTACCGTTATTATGCACATCCCGCCTCCCGTCCGCTCAGCCCTCGACAAGCCCTACCCGCTTACCCGGGAGCAAATCGATTTCTTTAGCGACAACCGCTACATCAAACTCAAACAGGTATTTGATCAGGAAACAATCGGCTATTTCGGGAAGGTCATCTCGGAGAAGGTTGCAGAAATGAATACCGTGAAAACACGAGTGGAGGAACGCGGAACATACGGGAAGGCATTTCTGCAACTCTTCAATCTCTGGCGGGAGGATGAGCGCATCTGCCAGCTGGTGTTCAGCCCACGGCTCGCCAGAATTGCGGCTGATCTCATGCAGGTACATGGCGTGAGGTTGTATCACGATCAGGCATTGTATAAAGAGCCCGGAGGCGGCATTACGCCCTGGCACGCCGACCAATATTACTGGCCCCTGGAAACGGACAAATCCATCACCGTGTGGATTCCCCTGCAGGCAACACCCCTGGAGATGGGTCCCCTCGAATTCAGCGCGGGTAGTCATCGCATCACCGAGGGCCGCGAGTTGTCGATTGGCGACGAGAGCGAGGTGACCATCCAGCAACGGCTGAGGGTGACTGATTTCAAACACGTGGTTGAACCGTTCGATATCGGCGAGGTGAGCTTCCACTCCGGCTGGGTCTTTCATCGGGCCGGAGCCAACACCACCAACGAAATGCGCCGCGTGATGACGGTCATCTATATGGACCGCGACATGATACTGAAAGCCCCGGAGAACCATAACCAAATCAAAGACTGGGAAACCTGGTGCCCGGGTGCTGTAGTTGGAAAAGTAATTGACACGCCGCTGAATCCGGTGTTGTACGAAGGTGATCGGTGATTGAGGTAACTCCGTCAAGCTCAGCGAAGCCGAAGCCTGGCGTACCGGCCCAGCACCAGTAACCAGGCTCCAGATACCCAGACACTTCGACACCCAGACACTTAAACACCCAGACACGCTACATATGGCCAAATTTCCCCTCCGCTTTTTCACCCTCTACTTCCTCCTCACCATCTCTCCCTGGTATTACCTCTACCCTATTCCCGGGATGTCCTATGTCACCGAAGTTGTGTACCAGGCGGAAAAGGGCGTGGTGGAATTTACCAATGCCCATGTGCTTCATGTGAAGGAGGTGCTTAACGCCAACGGCGGCGGCAGTGGTGACACGTCGTACGCCTGGGCGCAGTTTTACACCTACCTGCTGCTGGCCCTGGTGGGAAGTCTGGCGTGGACACTCATCGACAAGAAGAAAGACCGGACGCAGGAGAAGCTGGGCTACGGTCTGCGCACGCTGGTCAGGTACTATCTAGCCATCCACGCCTTCGGGTACGGAATCATCAAGTTGTTTGCCCTGCAGATGTACTTCCCCAACCTCAGTCAGCTTGCCACTCCGCTCGGCGATTTCCTTCCCATGCGCCTGTCCTGGATGTTCATGGGTTATTCGACTTCCTATCAGCAGTTCGCCGGACTCATGGAGGTGGTCGTTGGCATTCTTCTGATGTACCGCGGAACCGTCACGCTGGGCGCCCTGGTTGGCGCGGGCGTGTTTGCCAACGTATTCGTCATGAACCTGAGTTACGACATTCCCGTGAAGTTGTTCTCCGGGCAACTGACCCTCTGCGCTGTCTTCCTGCTGGTGAGCGACTGGAAAAGGCTTGTTCCATTCCTTGTCGGCAATCTTCCTGCCGGGCGTTCAGACCTTTACGACCTGTCGTTGAATTCGCGATGGACGAAAATCGGACGCCTCGCCTTCAAAGCCCTGTTTGTTTTCTATTTTGCTCTGATGCCTTTCTACCAATCGATGAACCGGTTCGAGGAGGAGTCAAACCGGAAAGAACAACTTCCCATCCGCGTCGGTGTTTACGAAATCAAAGCGATGACGCGAAACAAGGACACCGTTGAGGTCAGTACCGGCGATTGGGCGTGGAAGGACTTCATCTTCGACTATAACGGTTCCGGGAGTGTCAACACCGTGGACACCCTCTTCCGTCAGCGGTACCGGCGCGGGTATTTTGCCTATCAAAGAGACTCCGCCGCGAGCACCATAACCTTCCGCAAGTTTTCATCAGACACGGCTTACCTGTTTCAACTCAGATATAACGCCATCGACGACAGCACGCTGGCGCTGACGGGGCGTATCCGGGAAGATTCCCTGCATTTCCTCCTCGGGCGCAAACGCAGGCACTTCCAGTTGGCTGAGCGACAGTTTCACTGGATCTCAGAATCCAATCGCTGATTCAGCGAGCGAGAAATTCATCCTGCTTTCCTGTAACAGTTTCCAAAAACGATGTAATACCTTCGTCCGGCCGCGGCTGCACCTTTGCCGTAAGTAATCACGGTATGGCGACCGAAAACAAATACCTCTACATCCCGCTGGAAGGCGTGGAAAGCGAGCATTGTGCCCTCATCGTCGATAAGGGCCTGTCTCAAGTCAAATCCCTGGATACGCACCGTGTTGAACTGAACAACCGGCGCGCCGTCATCACCGCGGAAGATCCTGCCGCCCTTCCGGATGCCGTCAAAGCCATTCGGGACCTCGGCTACGGCGTCACCACGGTGAAACGCACCATTCCGGTGCTCCAGATGACCTGCGCCTCCTGCGCCGTCAGCGTGGAAAGCATGATCAAAGCGCAACGGGGTGTCGTCAACGCAGCCGTAAACTATGCAGCATCCTCGTTAAACGTAGAATACCTTCCGAACCTGATCCGTGTTGAGGACCTGCGAAAGGCAGCGCAATCGATCGGGTACGATTTGCTGCTCGACGATTCAGGCCGTCAGGCTGCGACGCTCGAGGACATTCACCGGCAAAACTACAATGAGTTGGTTCGTCGCACGGTTGGCGCCGGAGTACTGTCCATTCCAATCGTCATCATTGGTATGTTCTTTATGGAGATCCCATTCGCCAATGAAATCATGTGGGCGCTGTCCACTCCGGTTGTGTTGTGGTTTGGAAAGACATTCTTTATCAACGCATGGAAGCAGGCAAAGCACCGCTCAGCAAACATGGACACCCTGGTAGCGCTGAGTACGGGAGTAGCGTACGTTTTCAGCGTATTCAATACCCTGTTCCCTCATTTTTGGCACGCCCGGGGATTGCATGCACACGTTTACTTTGAAGCGGCTTCGGTAGTGATCGCGTTCATCCTTCTTGGTAAACTCCTTGAGGAACGTGCCAAGGGGAATACCTCCTCCGCCATCAAGAAACTCATGGGGCTCCAGCCCAAGACGGTGACGGTCGTCCATGAAGGCGGTCACACGATGGAGATACCCATCGAGCGTGTGAATCCTGGCGACGACCTCCTCGTCAAGCCGGGCGAGAAAATCGCCGTAGACGGTGTGGTCACCTCGGGCAACTCCTACGTAGACGAAAGCATGCTGAATGGAGAACCTATCCCCGTTCTTAAGTCCGAAGGTGAAAAGGTTTTCGCCGGCACGATCAACCAAAAGGGCAGCTTCCGGTTTAAGGTGGAGAAGGTTGGCGCTGAAACGCTTCTTGCACAGATCATCCGGATGGTTCAAGATGCACAGGGCAGCAAGGCGCCGGTACAAAAGCTTGTCGACAAGATCGCCGGTGTATTCGTGCCGGTGGTGATACTGATAGCCTTGGTCTCCTTCCTCGTCTGGTATCTTCTCGGCGGAGAGAACGGACTCACCCAGGGACTCCTTGCACTTGTAACGGTCCTGGTTATCGCCTGCCCCTGCGCGCTGGGCCTGGCAACACCAACAGCCATCATGGTTGGCGTTGGCAAAGGCGCTGAGCATGGAATACTCATCAAAGATGCGGAGAGCCTTGAATTGGCACGGCAGGTGAACGCAGTGATACTGGACAAGACCGGCACGATCACGGAAGGGAAGCCGACGGTCACCAATGTGGCTTGGCGTAATGAGGACCAGGAATTGAAATCCGTGCTTTTCAGCATCGAGAAGGAATCTGAACATCCACTGGCCGAAGCGGTGGTGAAATACTTCCCTTCAGCCTCCCTGCTTCCGGTAAGCGAGTTTCAAAGCATAACCGGCAAAGGCGTAAAGGCAACTTTTGCGGGACAAACGTACTTCGTGGGCAACCGCACCTGGCTGGCAGAAAATGGCATTCCGCCTGATAACACGCTGAATCAACAGGCTGAACTGTGGAGTCGCGAAGCCAAGACGGTAATCTGGTTTGCCCATGCAACGGCAACTCTTGGCGTGCTGGCGATCGCCGACACGATCAAGTCCAGCTCAGCGGAAGCCGTGAAGCAATTGCAGGCCGAAGGCATCGAGGTGTACATGGTTACCGGGGACAATAAAGCTACGGCTGCGGCGATCGCCCAGGCGGCAGGAATAAGCCACCTCGAGGCTGAAGTGCTCCCGGACAGGAAAGCCGCCTTCGTCAAAGAACTGCAATTGAAAGGAAAGGTGGTGGCCATGGTTGGCGACGGCATCAATGACAGCGCTGCGCTGGCGCAGGCCGATGTAAGCATCGCTATGGGCAAGGGCAGCGACATCGCCATGGATGTTGCCAAGATGACCATCATCTCCTCCGACCTGACCAAGGTGCCCGAGGCGATGCGGTTGTCGCGGCAGACGGTGACCATCATTCGTCAGAATCTGTTCTGGGCATTTATCTACAATGTGATCGGAATCCCCATTGCTGCCGGACTGCTGTTTCCCTTCACCGGCTTCCTGCTCAATCCCATGATCGCCGGCGCAGCCATGGCGCTCAGCAGTGTAAGCGTAGTAAGTAACAGTTTGCGACTGAAGTGGGCTGACGCGCGTGCGCAAAGCAGAGGTTACCATTGAATCAACCTAACCGAGCTTCGATGGCTTCCACAAGGTTATTTCAAATTGAGTATGTTTGAGGCATGCCATCGATCAGTCACATCCATCATGAATTCCGGCGTTACGAAGACCGGTTCCACCGGCAGTTGGTGGACGTGTGGGAGCGTTCCGTCAGGGCAACCCACACCTTTCTTGATCCGGGCGACGTCGACTACTTCCGCACGATTGTTGAAAAAATTGACTTCCACATTTTCCCGGTTTACTGTCTTATCATCGAAAATCAGGTAGCAGGATTCCTGGGTGTCGACGACCGCAAACTGGAAATGCTGTTTCTCGATCCGCCTTACATCGGAAAAGGCCTGGGGAAACGCATGATGGACTATGCCTTGAACGAGCTTCATGCCGATCGTGTGGACGTAAATGAACAAAATACGGCCGCCGTTTCTTTCTACCGCCAATTTGGATTTGTTCCCCACGAGCGACATGAAACCGACTCGGAAGGAAAGCCTTACCCCGTCTTGCGGATGAAATTGGCAAATGCCCCGGAAGGCGTTGTATCTTGACGCCTTCAAGGAACCTTTACGAACTGGTCACCTCCATTCATGAAGCAAAGATGGATCATTGCGCTTACCACCGCGGCGATGCTAATCGCATGCGAGACGGGCAAGCAAGAGGCAACTCCTGACCCGGACCCTGACAACGGTGGTCTGATCCTTCCGGGAGGCTTCGGCGCATTGGTTGTGGCCGACAGTGTCGGACCCACGCGTCACATCGCTGTGAATGAAAACGGAGACATCTACGCGAAGCTCCGGATCGCCACCGGCGATAAAGGCAACGTTGCCCTTCGCGACACAACGCACGATGGCAAGGCGGATATCATTCAGCGGTTCGGCGAGTATCCCAACGACGGCTCCTTCGCCACGGAAATGCGCATACATGATGGCTACCTGTACTACAGCTCCGAACTCGTGGTCTACCGGCAAAAGCTAGACGGATCGGAGCTCATCCCCTCCGGAGCACCCGAGATTATCGTCCGCGATCACCATCCACTGCAATGGCACAATGCCAAGTCGCTGGCCTTTGATGATGACGGCGGGCTCTACATGACCTTCTCGGCTCCCACCAATGTGTGTGAAGACTGGAACACTACCACTGGAAAGTCGGTGGTCAATGTGCAGGGACTCTATCCCTGCCCTGAACTGGTTGACCAGGCCGGGATCTGGCGCTTTGAGGCTGACAAACCCGGGCAAAACCAACGCGACGGTAAACGATTTGCTACGGGACTGCGCAGCGTGGTCGCGCTGGCCTGGAACCCGGACGATCACAGCTTGTATGCCGTTACTCACGGAAGAGACTACTTATACGGCCATGCCCCGCAGTATTACACTCCGTGGATGAATGCGGTCTTGCCGGCCGAGGAGTTTATCCGGATCACCGAAGGTGCCGACTTTGGCTGGCCCTACAGCTACTTTGATGCTTTTCAAAACAAACGCGTTCTCGCGCCCGAGTACGGCGGGGACGGCAAGAAAGAACCAAAAGAATTTCGCTTCACCGATGCCCTGATGGGTCTTCCCGCCCATTGGGCGCCCAACGACATGCTCTTTTATAAAGGAAAGCAGTTTCCTCCGCGCTACCGGGAAGGGGCGTTTGTCGCCTTCCACGGTTCAACCAACCGCGGACCCTATCCCCAGGGTGGCTACATCGTTGCTTTTGTGCCATTCCGGAATGGCGCGCCCCACGGCACATGGGAAGTGTTTGCCGATGGTTTTGCCGGAACGGACACCATCGTCAATATGAGTGATGCCAAATACAGGCCCATGGGATTGGCCGAAGGACCTGACGGCTCCTTATATATATCAGAATCACGGAAGGGAAAGATATGGCGCGTGGTCTATAAGGGCGATCCCGCAGGATTTGGCGAGAATCAACTGGCCCGCATGGAAGCCCTGAAGACCAAGAGTTATATCAAGGCTCCGGACGAAAAAGCTGATAACCTCTCAGTAAAGCAACCCCTGGATGCCAGCGCCATCTACCTTACGCATTGCACAGGCTGTCATCAGGACAGCGGGATGGGTGAAGCGTTCCGCTATCCGCCCATCGCAGGGTCCGATTGGGTAAGCGGTCCCGCCAACCGATTGATCCACGTTGTGCTGTTCGGTCAGCAGGGTGAAATACAGGTGAATGGTGAAACGTACAACCAGGCGATGCCTTCGTTCGCATTTCTCTCCGATGCAGAACTGGCTGAAGTGATAAACTTCATCCGCACAAATTTTGGAAACAAAGGGAAGAGAGTCACCGTGGCGGATGTGACGAGGGTGAGAAAGAACGGAGAGCCGTGAGCGCTACTCTGGCATATTTTCACTGATCCTCCTCCTCTTCTTCCTCCTCTTCAGGCTCCGGTTCAGCCATGATCTTGTCCTGGTAGGTATTGGCCCAGTCCACGATCTGTTTGCGCTGCTCATCACTGAGTTTGGCGTCCCAATGAATCACCAGGTAGATGGGCATGGGCATATGACCCTCGCCTACTTCATCCTTGATATTCTCCAGGTTCTTGATCTTCTTCCGCTTCGGAAGCTCCGTCCATGTAGAGAAGTTAAGTTCCTCACGAGCTTCACGAACATCTTTGGCCACAAGCCAGGCAGAAGGGGCAACCCGGGAATACCAGGGAAAGGTAGTCTCCACGGAATGGCAATCATAGCATGAAGTCTTGAGGAGGGAAGCGATCGACTCAGGCACGTCGCCTGCTGCGAGCAGGTCTGTCGCAGGGCGAGGTTCGACTGCGGGCAATTCAACCGGGACGAGTTGCATAGCCACGAGCAAAAGCCCGATGCCAATCAAAACGTATCGCAGGATCTTAGCCACCGCTATTTCATCATCCTATTCGCCGCCTTGTCTGCCCATTTGCGGATGGACTTGGTTTCCTTCTCCGTGAGTTTCTTGTCGGGGAAGCGCTCAAGGAATTTGGCCGGAGGCATTTCTCCCTTCTCCATTACCTCGACTACTTCGTCAAGGATTGAGGCCACGGCCTTCTTCTCCATGGTGGACAGGTTGGCCCAGATCAGCTTTTCCTTGGCCTTTTCGTTTTTGGAATCAGCGCTGTGGCAGCCCACGCACTTGGCGTCGATAATAGGTTTCACCTTTGCGTCAATGGTAAAGCCATTGTCCGTCTGAGGCATTTCATCGCCGGGGCCGTCCAGCCAGAAAGCCAGCGAAAGCAGGAGAATAAGTGTGGATTTGATGAGGATCATTTCAATAGGGTTTGGGTTGCAGCACGGAAAATAGCAAACAATTGGCAAACAACTAAACCCCCGCCTTTGACCGGTCGGCCCTTCCTTTTGGGCGGCTGTCCGAACCGGTAACCACGTTGAACCCTAAACACGTTGACACGTAAACACGTTCTTGTATCTTCGCCGCCGCAATATGCTATGAACGAAGAAGAAAAAACCTCGTCCAAATTTTATCGCAACCTGGGCATATTCCTTGGGGTCAGCTTTGTGCTGGCCCTGGCCCTGCCCTACCTCTATTTGCGTTTTGCCCCCACCGATTTCCAGGCGCTCAACGCGGCGTCCTGGAAGACATACCGGTTAGGCGTACCGTATATCAAAGTTGAACTGCCGGTAGAACTCAAAAACAATTCACGTGCCCCCTCCTGGAAAGAGCAGGAGTTCTTTCAATATCAGCAGGCGTTCTCCTACGAAGACGGGCGCGATTTCATACTGTCGGCTTCGATTGTGAACTTTAACCGCCATGTGTACATCGATCCCAATGCGGTTGAGCAGTCCGTGCAAGCCTACACTCAGCTTTACGGCGCCAAGGACATCACGTTTAAGACCACTGCGGTTACCATCGGCGAAGTGGTGGGCAAACGCCTGGATGGCACCATGACCATCGGCTCCCGCAAGCTGGCGTTCACCCGGTTTTCCGTTGAACATCGGTACGTAGTCCGCGACTTTCTAATTGTTGTAAAGGCGGGCGACGCAGAAGCCACGAAATTGCGCGACCGGATCGCAGGCTCCCTGCAACTCGACAATAATTTCTAGGAAACGCTGTGAGGGGTGCAACGGTCCGGCAACGGGACTGTCTTTATGTACCAAAATATCACCCCTTGAAGACATTGACCTTATTCACCCTACTGCTTGTTGTGTTGGCATCGGCAAGCGCTCAAAACCGCGATCCCGAGAAGACAGAAATCATTACCACGGATATCGACAACTTTTGGATCGCCTTTGATCGAGCCTCCCCTGCCTTCTCCCCCCAGGTCTTTCAGCAGCTCTATTTGACACCCGGCTCCAAGGGTGTTAAGGGATTCATGAAGGGCCGCATCCAGAATGCTGAATACCTGGCTGACGTGATCAAGAGCAACCCGCGCTATTATGCCTCCATCCGGGTCAGCACCCAACGGATCGCCGGCATGACCACTACGATCCGGCAGTCGCTGGTCAAACTGAAGGAGCTTTATCCGGAAGCCGTATTCCCCCCGGTATATTTTGTCATCGGTGCACTAAATTCCGGTGGAACATCCTCGAATAACGGACTAATCATTGGCGCCGACATGTATGGTCTCACCCCGGAGACACCAACGGATGAGCTCAACGATTGGCTGAAGGCGGTCATCAAACCCGTCGACGAAGTTCCGCACATCGTCGCCCATGAGCTTATTCATTTTCAACAACGGTACGACGGAGGTAATCTGCTCGCCGCCAGCATAAAAGAGGGTGCCGCCGATTTTCTTGCTGAGCTGATCTCAGGAAAACACATCAACCAGCATGTGCACGACTATGCCAACCCCCGCGAAAGGGAACTGTGGGAAGAGTTCAAGCAACAAATGGACAAGAAGGACTATACGGGATGGATGTACAGCGAAACGAAGGGACGACCCAACGATCTGGGATACTGGATGGGTTATCAAATCACACGCTCCTACTACGATCATGCTCCGGACAAGATCAAGGCCGTCCATGATATCATGCACATCCGGGATTTCGAAAAGTTTTTGAAAGACAGTCGATACGAGGAGCGGTTTATCCCGTAACGCATTGGACGGGGCGGGCAGGATACGTATTTTTAAGCATGTCCACCCGCGAACGCCATCAACAGCTCCAGGCGCTCCGCCTTAGGCGGATTGACATGGGCAGCGCAATAAAGGATGGATTCTTTATTGCGCTCGGTGTGGCATCGGCAGGTTTTGGACTCAACGGGTTTCTTATTCCCAACAAATTTCTCGATGGAGGAGTCATGGGCCTTTCCCTGCTGGGCAACCTGGTAACCGGCATAGAGCTTCCTTACCTGGTCGTTTTTCTGAACCTTCCCTTTGTTGTCATCGCCTACACCCAGGTTGCAAAAGCGTTTGCATTCAAGACCCTCATCGCCATTACGCTCCTCGCCTTCGTGCTGGCGTTCGTTGATTTTCCCACCATCACCGACGACAAGCTGCTCATCTCGGTCTTCGGCGGCTTCTTCCTGGGTGTTGGCATCGGGCTATCGATCCGTGGAGGCAGCGTAATTGACGGCACCGAAGTGCTCGCCATTTACTCCAGTCGCAAGACCACCCTTACTGTTGGCGACGTCATCCTTATCCTGAACATCCTCATTTTCTCCTTGGCCGCTTACATCATTAATATAGAGACCGCTCTGTACGCGATTCTGACCTATCTCGTGGCTTCCAAAACAGTGGACTTCGTCGTACACGGCATTGAGGAGTACACGAGTGTGATGATCGTTTCTCTCAAGAGTCAGGAAATCAAGGAAGCCATCATCGGCAAGCTCGGTCGGGGCGTCACCATCCTCAAGGGCAAAAGCGGCTTTGGTAAAAAAGGACATCGCAGCGACGACGTTGACGTAGTATTTTCAGTGGTTACGCGCCTTGAACTTCAGCGTCTCAAAATGGAAATCACCAAAATTGATCCGGAAGCCTTTGTGGTGGAGAACAGTGTGAACGACATCAAGGGCGGGATGATCAAGAAGCGGCCGCTGCAGGAGGATTAGGCTGCAGCACCCTCTGATGAAGGGCTTATCCCAAAGTGCTTCTTGTAGGCCGTGGAAAAGTGGTTGGGATTCTTGTACCCCAGCTGACGCGCCACATCAATTACCCGATACGTGCCATCGCGAAGAAGATTCCGCGCGTAGACCATGCGTTTCTCCGTAATGAACTCGAAAATGCTTTGTCCAGACAGGCGCCTGAACAGCATCATCAGTTTGTTGGCATTCACACCGAAGTGACGCGAAAGGCCGGCGAGCGTATGATCTTCCAGAAAATGCGCAGCCAGGTAGTCCTTGACTTCCCGCAACAATCCGCGATCACGTTGAGTAATACCCTGCACAGTTAATTCCGCTTGTACGAAGATGGCGTGCATCTGCAAGAGAATGATCTGCTGAATGGCGGTTTCAACCATGAACTCGCCCAATTTTCCCTTGAGCGGACAATGGAGTATCAGTTGAAGCGCCCGGTCCTGCGCATCCGTGATATACGGTGAATAATCCCCCATCATCCGTTCCCCCCTCAGCAACTTCATTCTCACCACATCCGCCCAAGGTTCATCGTCGGGAAGGAAATTCATCAGACATTCCGGTCGCACGGAGAAGTGAAGGATGCGAAACTCCGTTCCTGCCTTGATGTGGTGAACATATTCGTTCTGCGGATCATACTTGAAGTTTTGCGTACCCTGCGGTGAGCGAATGGCTTGATGCGCGTTCAGGCTGGACTCCATTGATCCTTTGAGAAACAGGCAGAAGCCCACCTTGTCCAATCCCTCTGAGGCTGTATTAACGAGAACTCCATCGTAGGCATAGACCCCGGAAGATTCCCGGACCGTGAAGTTCGGGAGGTACAAATCAGACACGTTGACAAAGCCCACCTCATGGTTCGCCTCCTCCGGATCAAGCGGCTTGACCCATGCCGCGTGCGGAACCCTACTTATGGGACGGGCGTAGATCGGCGGTTCGGAATGTGGAAGTATGATGCTGTTATGGGTACGACTCATGGCGAACACGTTTGCAAAACGACCTGGACCATTTTGACTACGGACTGTTCACGAAAAGGCCGGCCAGAAGTTTCACAAAATGCTGTTAATCAGCACTAAACACCAGCCAACCCCCGGAAAAGTGATCGCGCGTAGGATATCGTGGGAACCTGCGTAGGCTTGGCGCTGCCACACTTCGTTTTGATAGGAAAACCAAACCCGATTTGAAGTCATATGAAAAACACCCTGACCATTCTCTTTGCCCTATCCCTGGTGGCTTGCGGCCCTGAAAAAGTCGATTCGCCACCACCCCTTTCCCAACAGGAGCTGATCAAGCGCGGACGATACCTCACTACTATCGGAGCATGTCACGACTGTCATTCTCCGAAGGTGATGACACCCCGCGGGCCGGAGCCGGATCCAACCCGTTTGCTCTCCGGGCACCCCATGAATGATCCCATCCCCGCCATCCGCGGGAACGAAAACTGGATTCTGTTTTCCCAGGACCTGACCAGCTTTGTTGGACCCTGGGGTGTATCCTATAGCGCAAACCTCACGCCCGACGACACCGGCATCGGCGCCTGGTCATTTGATCAATTCAAGACGGCCATTCGAAAAGGAAAATACAAAGGCCTGGAAGGAAGTCGCGACTTGCTGCCACCCATGCCCTGGCAGATGTATCGCAATTTCACGGACGATGATCTGCTCGCGATTTTCACGTTCCTTAAATCGCTGCCGCCCATCCACAACCAGGTACCTGCCCCAGTCGCCGTGCAGGAGCTGCAGGCCTTCAACTCACAAAAAAAGTAACCACAAAACACTCCATACCATGAAAACTATTGCCACCCTTGCCGGCGTATCCGTGATTGCTTTTGCCTCCATGGCCGATACCCCGACACTCGACAACCATGATGAGGCCATCGCACAACTGGTCGACAACCTTGTAACCGTATTGAAGTCACAATCAAGCGATGAGTTTGTCAAGCTGTTCCCTTCGGTAGAGCAATTCCATGCTCTCATGACAGATAACGCCGGGTTTTATGCCAGTTCGCTGCCCGCCGCCAAGGAAGACTTCGCACGAACGTACCGGCAATCCCTCCTTCCCGTTCTTCGCCTTTCCTTCAACCAGCTGATCAAGGACGGAGTCGAGATGGGAATATCGTGGAAAGGGATTCGATTGGTGCGGTGGGAAACGTCACCCACGAGTCCTTCCGGGAAAATCCAATTAGTCGCCATCATCGAAGATCGAGGCATCGAACACAAGGTTATTATTGAAAATGCCTTGATCATCAATGGCGGCATCTATGTAAGTTCAGCCATCCGGATAGCCTGATCACCGGATGGGGTCATGAATCAAGGGGCCGGTCTGTCCTGCAGGCTGGCCCCTTTGCCCATCAATATATCACCCTGATTAAAATCATTTTCATTTATCGCGGGGATCGGCTATTTTTAACTCAACGCCACGAAGAAATGTGGCATGAAGCTTGATTCTTATTAACTACAAAAACCGCGCTATGAAAACTCCAAATACATTTACCGTGATTCTCTTCTCCGGAATCCTGTTGACCGCCTTCAGCTTCACCACCATCCAGCAGCCGTGGGAAGTTCCCGCCAAGTATAAGAAGATGGAGAACCCGGTAAAGGCCTCCAAGGACGACATGGATATGGCCAAACAGCTGTACGACAAGCATTGCAAGTCATGCCATGGAAAGGCCGGACTTGGCGATGGTCCTAAATCCAAAGAACTGGAAACCAAGTGTGGTGACTTTTCAACGGCCACCTTCCAGGCTCAAAGCGATGGCGAGTTGTTCTATAAAACCACCTTTGGCCGCGACGATATGCCGGCGTACGAGAAGAAAGTCGCTGACGACAACGACCGGTGGCTGCTCGTTCATTATATGCGCACCTTCAAGAAATAAACTCCCCCTTGGGTAAGCGTTTCCTGACGCGCTTTGCTGCCCCCCTTATGCTGGCGCTGACTGCCGGCTGTGGGGGGCAGCCTGCTGATGGGGGGGATTACGCCACCACGCGCCAGTTTTACTTTGAAGTTAACTGCCGCCATCCCGGCCCCCATTGCCTGGAAGCCAAGCGCCTCCTCGACCAGGAGATTCCCAAATACAAATACTCCTTTACATACAGGTCATCGCGTACCTGGCCTTATTATAAGGCTTTCGGGCTTGATGAACAGGTGCCGCTCGACAGCCTGCTTCCCCCTCACACTCAGGTTCATCAACTCATTCCTTATTCTGAGAAACCGCTGCTCGGCGGAGCCGACTTTCTGGTTGTCATAGATCTCTACACGCAATCGGATTCCATTCCGGATTACATCGTGAATGTCTACCGGATGGATACCTCGCCGCCGCAACTTTCCGGAACTTCGGCGCTGCAGTTGGCTCAACAACGACCGGGTATGACACTTTCCATGCCGGAAATTCTCCTGAAGTCGGCGATCCGGTTCTCCTTCAAATAGGCTGTAACTCATTGATTCAGAAAGTTTTGCGACCCCTGTTTTGCCGATGACAAGGATCATGGGTGCCTTTGACTAACGTCATGACCCACCCTTTGGTCGGGTAGTACATTCGGTCATGATTTCGATCGCCAACTTAAATCTCTTTACTCCTATGAAAACTTTAAGAATAGTTTCGTTTATCGCCCTCGCACTCACCTTTATAACTATCGTACGTTGTAGTGACAGCAAGAGCGACCCCACTCCGCTGGGAAGCTTGTCTGGAACAGTTTCCTATACCAATGCAGCCGGCACGGCCACGAATGCAGCAGGCGCTGTTGTTACCCTGATCAGCACGACCAAGGTTTACTCCGCAGTTACTGACGCCACAGGCAAATATCAATTTGCCAAGTTGGACGCCGGTTCTTATGATGTTTCTGCTTCTTTCTACACTGAGCCTACCAATACCGGTGGACGTCTCAATGGTCTGAACTTCGCTACAGAAGCCGACGTCGCCGTCACCATGGGTTCCACCGATGTTACTCAGAATCTCACGCTTGTTAACAAAGGGCAATCCGGCACTGACCTTGATGCCATCAACATCGACTACGACTGGAACGGAACCGCTTACGCCAACGCAGGCACATTAACCTACGACAATACACACAGCCCGGTTGGATTTGAGTTTGCCTATCGCGGCAAAGAAGCCGATTTCTTCGGCGGCTTTGCACAACTGAAGAAATGCAAAATCAACTTTGACGTTACCAACCCGACAGCCGGAACAATCGACGTAATCGTTGACCTGACCAGCTTTGACACCCGTAGCCCCGGTGGCCGCGACCCTCGTACTACAGTGGCTGACACCCCGCCCTTCAGCCCGACGACTTTGTTCACGGAATACGGCTGTATCATCAACAGCACCTTTGGTGTAGTAACTGACGCCGGCGTTGCACCAACCGATGGTACGCCCCAGTTGATCACCGGTAGCACCCGTTATGCCTCCTTTACGGCCACTTCCATAGCCAAATTGGGTGACGGTTTTGTAGCCAAAGGCAACCTGGTGTTCCACGGTTTCACGGTTCCCATTGAAATGTGGTTCAAACAAGTTCCTTGCTGGACGAATACAGCAGCTACTCCGAACCGCCGCTACTTCAGCCTGGAAGGCAAGTTCCTCATGGACGCCAAGAACAAGTGGAATGTGGTCTCCACCAGCTTGAACGACGCCATCGTACGGATGCAAATCAGCATCATCGCCTACAAAGATCTTTGATCCTCGCAGGCAGCAAAAAGGGGGTCGTATCGACCCCCTTTTTTTCAGTAACTTTTACACATCGCTAACCTCAATATAGTATGAACACGCTTCGTATATCCCTGCTGTGCCTCCTGATGACCGGTTGCACCTACTACGAAAACGAGACGGTGAAGCCCCCGGTGCAGGAAAAATCCGATCCCACGACGACCCTTGAGGCCAAGCATGTGACCACGCCTCCTAACAAAGTCACGTCGAGCTATTGGAAGACCGCCGACTACCTCCCCCTGACGGTCCAGAACCAGGTTACCGGCCAGGTACAATCCGCCGATGGCCTCTTTAACATGAGCGGGACCTTTGGTGGACTCACTTCCTACAACAGCGGCAAGGACCCGCGCGTAAGAATGCAAGCCGCCTACACGAGCGACAGCCTTTATGTACTTGTTACCTGGATGGACACCCTGTACAATGTCTCCAACAAGAATTGGATCTACGATGGTCCGACGGACCCCAACAAGGCCGGCTCGACAACCGGATGGACGAGCCAGCGTGCGGATGACAATTTCCTGATCTCCTTTGATATGGGCGGAAGCAACCGCGACGTGTGGAACTGGTCCATGGCTCTTTCCGAGCCCCTTGGCTATGCCATCGACATGATTGACAATGGCTCGGGTGCAGCGCCCGATGCGGGCAACGTCATGTACGTTCGGAACGCCCTCACCGACAATCGCGGAGGTCCCCAATACGAATGGGACGATACCGAGCAAAGTCTCACCCGTCATCCCGCAGGAGCCACCGTTCTTGATCCCGGCTATTACCTACTGAATAAAAAAACTATCACCGGTGACATCGTTGCCGGCAACACCTATTACCAAACAGAGTGCGCCCCTTGCCACGGCCCTACCGGTGACGGCGAAGGCACTCCCGCTGGTTATGCCACAGGAATCAAACTCAATCTTCCGGGCCAGTTCAACCGGTGGACGCGCGCCGGCCTCGACGCTTTCGCCCCCAGTACCAGCCACGAAGGTGCCGTGCACTACCCGGCTGGCGAGACGGATCGTACTAACCTGTTTGCCCGCCTTCGCGGTTTCAGTGGAATCCCGGGCTATTATCTTCAAAATCCGACCGGAAGCAGCTCTGACATCCACGCCATGTCGAACGCGGTTATCGCTAATATTCCGAAGTACAACAAAAAATACCAGGTACTCCTGATTCGCGCCCTCAACACCAATCAAGCGGATGACATCGTGCTTAATCCCGCGACGGTGACGTATTCGTTCAATTTTTCAGTTCGAGACAACGACCTGATCAACCAGGTTGGAAGCAGTAACCAGACCCTCACCTTCAAACCGTAATCGCCATGAAAAAAATAATTTTCCTTCTAGCCGTAGTTGTGGCGATCGCTTTAGGAGTCTCCTCCTGCACGTACTATGAAAATCCGGTGACGATACCCGCAGTGCCCGATTCTGTTAGCTTCAAAGCCAACGTGCTCCCCATATTCGACGCCCGTTGTGACAACACCGGTTGTCATACCACCGGCGGCATCAAGCCCAACCTTAGCGCAGCCACTGCTTACAACGACCTGATCACCTATGGGCTTGTCGACACCGACGTTCCCGATCAGAGCGTGATTTATGTCAAGGTACACACCGGTTCGATGGCGAAGTTCGCCGCACCGGGCGATGCCGATATAATCCTGAAATGGATTCAACAAGGAGCCCAAGACAATTAACAGTTAACCTAACGCGACGCAAAACGATATGAAAACGAACAATTTACCCGGTATGCTGAAGGTAGTTTCCTTCCTGATCGCAGCCACGTTAACGCTTCCGGTCTTTGGCCAGGACGAGGAAGCCGCAAAAACCACCACCAAGGAATATGCGAGGCCGGCATTCGAAAGCGCCCTGCTCGGCGAAATGCAGTCGGTAGTCGTACAGACGCCCAAGACGCTCGAGTGGGATTTTCAACACCGCTTCGGGCCGGTGACCAATGGCATCAAGGATTTCTACGGCATCTATGCTCCAGGCGCCAACATACGCATGGGCCTCACGTACACGCCGATAGACCGGCTGTCCGTTGGAATCGGCCTTACCCGAACCAATATGGCCCTGGACGTAAGCGCCAAGTATGCCATCTTCCGTCAAACGAAGGACAACAAAATGCCGGTAAGCATCAGTTACTTCGGCAACGTGGTCGCCAATACCCAGGCGGGCACGTACAAAGAAGAATTGCACCGGCTGTCGTTCTATAATGAGCTGATCATCGCCAAACGCTTCAACTCGAAAATATCGGTGCAGATCAGCCCCAGCTTCACGCACTACAACGCGGTGGACACCTTGTACAGCAATGACATGTTTGCTGTTGGCGTGGGAGCACGGTACAAGTTCTCTGCGCAATCGTCCATCATGATCAACTATGTTCAGCCGTTGATGAGTCATAAAGATTCCAAACTGAATCCTGTTCCCGGAATCGCCGTCATCTGGGAAATCGCCACCAGCGCGCACGCCTTCCAGATCTTCTTCAGCAACTACCAGGGCATTCTGCCTCAGCAAAATGTCATGTATAACCAGCTGAAGTGGGGCGAAAGTCAGTTCCTGATGGGCTTCAACATCACCCGGCTCTGGAACTTCTAACCTTACGGCCCATGAAACCGAAAAGCACCAACCGCAGAGACTTTCTGAAGAAGGGTTTGCTTGCGGCGGCGGCCGCCACGGCAGCACCCCTGGCCGGTGAAGCCAGTCCTTCCGGGGAAACCGTCAAGATGCTCACACCGGACGGCAAGCTGGTTGAAATCAGCAAAGCGGCCCTGTCGAATGCACCCAAGAAGAAAGTAAACGCAAAGGAAATCCTGGAGTGGCGAACCCTCAAAGGGTAACCGAATCAATCACCATCAACCCCCAAGGTCATGGACAAGGAAAACACCCAACGCAGAAATTTCATCCGGACGGGACTCGCGTTAGGACTGGCATCGGTTGCCGGAGCAACTCAATTGCTGGGTAAGTCCACGGAAAAGAAGACAGTCAAACTCCTCTCCCCCGATGGAGAGATCGTTGAAGTGGATTCCGCCGAACTAAAGCTGGAAACCCACGACCATGCGGATAGGATGGCGAAGAACATCACCGGGCGGGAAGGTATCGAGGGCCGGAAGTTTGTGATGGTCATCGACCTGGGCCGGTGCCGCAACGCACGCAAATGTGTCACGGCCTGCCAAAAGATGCACCACATCCCCGAAGAAAAGGAATGGCTGCAGGTCAAGTTGATGAAAGATAACGATAACGCGGCGCCGTACTGGTTCCCGAAGACCTGCTTCCACTGCGACAATCCTCCCTGCGTAAAAGTTTGTCCGGTAGATGCAACCTTCAAGCGCTCCGACGGCCTCGTGCTGATCGACAATGAGCGCTGCATCGGCTGCAAGTTCTGCATGGCCGGGTGCCCGTATTCCACCCGGGTATTCAACTGGGGAGAACCCGAAGTGGTAGAGCCTGCCAGCTGCCCGCCCTATTCGCCTGAAACCAGCACACCCAGCAAACACAGCACCGTTGAGAAGTGTGACTTCTGCCCCGACAAAGTGCGCGAAGGCAAACTTCCGGATTGCGTCACCGCATGCCCCAACGGCGTGTTCTATTTTGGAGATGAAAATGAAGATACCGTAACCAACGGTTCCGAGACGGTGCGTTTCAGCCAATTGCTCAAGGACAAGGCCGGCTACCGCTACATGGAAGAATTGGGTACGAAACCCCGCGTGTATTACCTGCCGCCTTCCACGCGCATGTTCCCGGTCGAACGGGGTTTCAAGAACCTCACGGATGAACAGAAGGCCCGTTTCAAAGACGTCAAATAGTTTGAGTTATGAACCTCGAAAAGACATCGAAAGCGTTGCTCAAGGAGTTTACGCCGCAGTTGTCCCGGTGGACCACCCGTGAAATTATCTGGCTTTCCTTCTGGGGAATTCTGTTCCTGGTCGGCCTGTATGCCCTTTATGTACAAATCACGGAAGGACACGTAGTCACCGGCATGCGGGACCACGTAATCTGGGGCGTATACATCGTCAACTTTATTTTCTTCATCGGCATCGGGTATACCGGCGCCATCCTCGGCGGATTTCTGCACCTGTTCAATGCCGAATGGCGCAAACCCATTATGCGCATGGCCGCGTTGATGACGGTTATTTCGGTCATCATAGGTCCCTTGTACATTCTATTATGCATCGGCCGACTGGACCGATTGTATTACCTGTTCATCTATCCCCGCCTGCAGTCGCCGATTGTCTGGGACGTAATCGCCGTGATGACCTTCCTGGTGGGCGGCATTCTGTTTCTTTACCTTCTCGCCATCCGCGATTTTGCCCTGCTGTCACGCTCCGATGAGCCGATGGCGCCCTGGCGCAAGAAACTCTACCTGTTCATGTCGGCCGGCTTCATCAACACGCGCATGCAGCGTCGCGACCTGAACCTCGCCCTCAATGTGCTCTCGCTACTCCTCATCCCGACCGTAATAATCGTCAGTTCGGTGTTGTCCTGGATCTTCGGCATGACGCTCCGTCCCGGATGGCACAGCACCATCTTCGGGCCCTATTTTGTAATCGCAGCCATTTACACCGGCACCGGCGTTTTGGTACTGCTGATGTATGCCTTCCGTAAACTGCACAAGCTGGAGAATTACATCCAGGAAAGGCACTTCGTGTACATTGGTTACATCATCGTTGCGCTCGCCGCCGGTTATGGGTACTTCACTTTCTCCGAATACCTGACCGACTGGTACACCTCGGAGAAATGGAACGCCGAGGTGATTCACAAACTCATGAACCTGGATGAATACGGCTGGATGTTCTACTTCGCCAACTTCGCCGGCATCCTGGTCCCGATTATTCTCATCGGAATTCCCAGGTTCCGGTCCATCACCACCATCACGTTCTCATCCGCCCTGCTGGTGATCGCCATGTGGTTTAAGCGCTACCTGATCATTGTGCCCACGCTCGAGACGCCATTGCTCCCCCTACAGGACACAAGACCGGAGTACATCCATTACACCGCGACCTGGGTGGAATGGTCGCTTACGCTGGCGGGCATCGCCATGTTCATGATCCTCTTCAAGCTGGCTTCCAAGTTCATTCCCATCATTCCGGTGTGGGAAACATCCGAATTGATTGAAAAAGAAAAGAAGGCAGCCCCCTCCACCCTCACCACCTCTCAACCTGCCGTGTCATGAAAAAGCTGTTGGTACTTATCCTCCTCACCGCCTGCTGCCTGCCCTCCGCTCGGGCCCAGGATGCGCTGGCAATCAGCATTGAACTGATCGCTACCCAAAAGGGAGACCAGGGCGTTGACCTGAAGGCCACGGTCACCGATGAAGAGAACAGTGAGCCCGTGAAAGGGCTGACTGTCAAATTCACCGGTGCATCCGGTGACCAGCAAGCCGTGCTTGGTGAAGCGACCACCAACGAATCGGGCATTGCCGAACTCAAGGGTGGCAGCCTCGAGGCCTTGCGCAAGGCCGGACATAACTTCACGTTTACCGCCGCGTTTGCCGGTGATGACAAGTTCTCCAAGAATGCGGCCTCGGTCGATGTCGCAGAGGTTGCCATCGCCCTCCAAGCAGAGACCATTGATTCGGTAAACACCGTAACCGTCACGGCGACTTCGTGGAATGAGAAAGGGGAATCCGTTCCGTTCGCTGAAGGTGAAATCAAGATCTATGTTCCGCGGATGTTCAGTCTGCTGCCTATCGGCGACATCACCACCGATGAAGAAGGATATGGCGACCTGAAGTTCCCCACGGACCTGCCGGGCGGAGCCAATGGTGAACTCACCATTATCGCGCGGATTGAGGAACATGAAACTTTTGCCAATGCTGAAGTCGCCATTCCGGCTGCCTGGGGAGTGAAGACCAACCACCAGGCCACGAAAGTGCCCCGTGCGCTGTGGAGCCCCAACGCCCCGCTATGGATGGTGATCACCTTTGTCATCCTGATGGTCGGCGTATGGTACCACTACGGCTTGATTGTATACGAGTTGATCCAGGTTCATCGCCTGAGCAAGCCGACGGATCCGCTGGACTACTCAGAGTAACCGGGAAGTTGGCTATTGGCCTTTGGCTATTAGCTTTTGGCAATTGGCAACAGGCCAAAGGCAAAAAGCCAAGCCCAAGGTAATTGCTATCTTTGTCTGTCAAGAAGATGGCCGAGCCCAAAACCAAACCCACCAAGGCGAGTGTCGATAAGTTCATCGACGCACAAAAAAGCGAGAGCGTACGCGACGATTGCCGCACACTGATCAGGATCATGGAGTCCATAGCCAAGGCTCCGGCTGTCATGTGGGGTCCCGCTATAATCGGGTTTGGTCAGTACAGTTATGTGTATGCCAGCGGCAAGACAGGAGATTGGCCCCTGTTGGCTTTCTCACCCCGTAAAGACAACATCACCCTCTACATGATGGGGGGATTCAAGGGAAAAGAAAAATTGCTGGAGAAGCTCGGCAAGCACAAAGCGAAAGGCGTGTGCCTGCACATCAAAACCCTCGAAGGCCTGCATCAGCCTACCTTGAAGAAACTCATCACGGATTCTTACAAGCATGTGGTGAAGGAGTACAGCAAGAAGAAGTAAGCAGAAAAATGTAAAGGTCAGAGTCACCAACTTTTACATTTCATATTCAGCGTTCTGCCTTTTGCGGTTTTTACCCACGCCGGGAATGTTCCCCATCACACAGCTTCAAGCAATGGCTATAAGCTCAAAGATGCTACCCTGACTTCTGCTTCTTTGTCCGCCCTGCTTCTTTCAACGCCTGCTGGACAATCCACTCCAGTTGGCCATTGGTACTCCGGAATTCGTCAGCGGCCCATTTTTCCACGGCCTTGAGTACTTCGGGATCGAGACGGAGAACAAACGGTTTCTTCTGCGCCATCACTGCATACCTTTGAGTTTCTTCAGCGCCCACAACAGGCCATCCGGGTTACGGGTACCCAGCAGCAACCGTCGTCCACCGGGAAGGGTCAGGTCAGCAACGGTGAGACTGTGAATGATGCAGACTTCCTTGTTGCCGCGCGTCGATGCGATTCTGCGCTTCCTCCCTCCGGAGGCAACGTACTCAGGCCATCCCATCTCCCTGACTTCAAATGCCTCGATGGATTCCGGCGGCACATGCTTTGGTTTCCAGAAAGAGGGTACATAGGTGTACGTGATTCCTTCTGAAGAGATGGAAACGCTCAAGTGGGTGGTGAATACCAACCAGGCCGCCACGGCTATGGCCACAGAGGACCCGGCTGCAGCACCGGCCAGCCCACTCAGGTCGTCGGTCCATAGTCCTGCAGATTCTTCATACTTGTTGATAAATACCACCAGCAAGATTCCCAGGATCGCTACGCCGGAAAAAACCACCAACCACCCTATCCAGGGCGGGTTGGTTTGTCTCTCCTCATAAAAGGGCACGGACATGGGTCAGGGAGTCAAGGTACCGGTGTTGACCACGGGATTCACATCCTTGTCGCCGCACAACACAACCATGAGGTTGCTGACCATGGCGGCCTTGCGCTCTTCGTCAAGGTCGATGATGTTTTGCTTGGACAGGTGATCGAGGGCCATCTGCACCATGCTCACCGCGCCCTCCACAATCTTGTAGCGCGCAGCGACAACTGCAGCGGCCTGCTGACGACGCAGCATGGCACCGGCTATTTCAGGCGCATAAGCCAGGTAACCAATGCGTGCTTCAATGACATAGATTCCGGCAATGTCGAGACGGTTGCGAAGGGTTTCCTCCAGGGCGTGGTTTACTTCGCCATGACCTGAGCGGAGGGTCATTTCATTCTCATTGTCGAAGTTGTCGTAAGGATACATGCCGGCCAGGGTGCGGACCGCCGCATCGCTTTGGATGCGAACGAAGTTCTCGTAGTTGTCCACCTCAAAAGCGGCCTTAAACGTGTCCTTCACCTGCCAAACCAGGATGACGCCGATTTGGATCGGGTTACCGACCTTGTCGTTGACTTTGATCTTCTCGCTGTCAAAGTTTCTGGCGCGCAGGGAAATGCGCTTCCTCATGAAGAAGGGGTTCACCCAGAAGAAGCCGCTCTCCTTCACCGTTCCCTTGTAGTCGCCAAAGAGCACGAGGACGACGGAAGTATTCGGGTTCAGAAAGAAAAAGCCCGGCATGAGGAGTACAGACAAGGCCAGCAGCCAGGCAAATTGCGGATTGCGAATGGCGATAATACCACCCAAACCAACGAAGAACAGGGCCAACACGACTACCAACATGAGGTAGCCGGACATCGGGGAATACGCTTTTTCGTTACTCATAACACATGATATTAAATTGATATCATTGCAATATTACGCCTTTCAGCCACAGAAGTTGCATCAAAAAGCAAAAAAAATAGGAACACTCCCGAAAGGCCATTTCGGAGGCATTACAGACCGGAAAAAGGCAGTGTCAGGGTTGCAGGGACTTCAGATCGATGACAAACCGGTAGCGCACGTCACTCTTCAGCATGCGCTCGTAGGCCTCGTTGATCTGTTGCATGGGAATGACCTCGACGTCGGCCACGATGTTCTTCTCGGCACAATAATCCAGCATCTCCTGGGTCTCCTTGATCCCACCCACGCCGGAACCCATGATGCTGCGGCGGTTCTTGAGAAGTGCAAAGGGTTGCACTTCACCGGCAGCGGTGGGCAAACCGACGTTGATCATGGTACCATTGAGCCCCAATAGTCGCAGGTACGTACTGTAGGCGTGATTGGCCGACAACGTGTTCAACAGCACATCAAAATAACTGTCGTACTTCTTCATCATCGCCTTGTCGGTCGACAGGATCACGTGGTGCGCCCCCAGCCTTCTTGCATCCGCCTCCTTGGACGCCGACGTGGTGATGAGTGAAACCTCCGCGCCGAAAGAAACCGCGAACTTGAGGCCCATGTGACCTAATCCACCCAACCCAATCACGCCCACCTTCATTCCCGCTTTCACTCCCACATACCGGAGTGGCGAGTAAGTAGTTATCCCCGCACAAAGCAAAGGTGCCACTGCCTTGAGATCGAGTTTACTACTAACGTGCAACACATAATGCTCATCGGTGACGATGTGCGTGGAGTATCCGCCCTGGGCCAAGGTTCTTCCATCGCGCTCGTAGGCATTGTAGGTTCCCGTCATGCCTTCCACACAATAGTTCTCCAGTCCATCCCGGCACGGCTTGCACGTACGACAGGAATCAATCAGAACACCTACACCCGCCAGGTCGCCTGCCTTGAACTTGGTCACTGCCGATCCCACACGGCTGACCTTCCCCACAATCTCATGGCCGGGTACCATCGGGTACAGCGAGCCACCCCATTCATCCCGCGCCTGGTGCAGGTCACTGTGGCAAACCCCACAATACAAAATCTCAATGACTACATCATGGGGACGCGGCTCGCGTCGCTCAAACGTATAGGGTACCAGTTTTTCTTTCGGTCCGTGTGTGGCGTAGGAGTTGGTTAGCATGGTTCAATATTCAAAGTCCAAAGGTAGGACAAGTTCAACTAGTGGGTTCGACCCCGGGATGGGTTGTAACATTTGGTGAGATAGTTCGTCTCCGGGGCATGCTTGCTCTTGAAACGTCATCGCTTACCTATCAATACGGCAACGATCAGGTATTGAACCAGGTTGATCTACAGGTTCCCCAGGGAAGTCTTTACGGGTTCCTGGGACCAAACGGGGCCGGCAAGACCACAACGCTGAAACTTGCCCTTGGGCTTCTGCGAAACCAGCAGGGGATGATCCGTTTCTTTGGTGAAGCGTTTGAGCCCAACCGGCTCAGGATACTTAGGCGCGTCGGTTCCCTGATCGAATCTCCCTCGCTGTATAGTCACCTCACGGCCCGGGAGAACCTCCGGGTACTACAACGGATCCATCAATGCCCAACCAATCGCATTGAAGCAGTCCTGTCCCTGGTGGGCCTCAGTCAGACCGGGCAGAAGAAGGCAGGTCAATTCTCCCTGGGCATGCGCCAACGCCTGGCCATTGCCATGGCACTGCTTCATTCGCCCGAAATGCTGATCCTCGATGAGCCCACCAATGGCCTCGATCCAAACGGGATAATCGAAATGCGCGAGCTCCTGAAGAAACTCGCGCAGGATGATGGCATCACGGTTCTTATCTCCAGCCATCTCCTCGCCGAAATAGAAAAACTGGTCACGCACGTTGGCATTATTCACAAGGGCAAATTAATGTTCCAGGGGCGATTCGAGGAATTGGAACAGCAGCAACACCGGGGCACTGCCATTATCCTCGGCACCACTGACCCTGATCACGCAATGCGCTTCCTCGTGGAATGCCACATCGACGCACAACGCGAAAACGGGCACGTAGTCATTCCAACTCTTCCCCGCGAGCAACTGATGGAAATTACACGACAGCTTGTGCTCCGTGACATTGGCGTATATGAAATCACTCAGCGGAAGAATGATCTCGAAACCATTTTCATGAACCTGGTAAACAACTGACCATGACAGCCTTGATTTACAGCATGCAGAGTGAATGGCTCAAGCGGCGCAGAAGCCTCGCTTCCTGGCTGGTCATCGTCGGCGCCTTCTTCACTCCGGCCATCGTCACGCTTGTCCAGGTGTTAAGACCCGCGAAGGTCCCTGCCCAGTTTTCGGCTCCCGATTTCTGGGAGGCCTATTACAAAAGCGCATGGCAGTCCATGGTCGCCTTTCTGCTCCCCATGGGAATAACCCTGGCGGTGAGCCTGGTGACCCAACTGGAATACAAGGATAACGCCTGGAAACAACTGCACACTACCCCGCAGTCGCTCACCACCATCTTCTTCAGCAAATGGCTCGTGCTCCTGATCATGATGCTCCAGCTATTTCTGCTGTTCAATTTCGCGATTTATCTTTCGGCTGTAGTCACCGCCTCGTTGCTGAGCGCCGTCGATTTCCCAACGGCTGCATTCCCCCTCCGGAGTATCGTGAAGGAAAGTGCCCTGTTTTTCATCGATTGCCTTCCCATCGTGGCGATTCAATATTTGTTGTCGCTGCTGTTCAGAAATTTCCTCGTGGCGGTAGGCACCGGCATGATCATGCTCGTGACCAACCTGGTGCTTATCTCGTGGGAACGGGCATACATCTTCCCCTATAGCTACGGGTTGCTCGACTACTTAGGTCGATTCAAGGAAATGAACCTGCAGGTCTATGCCCTGAGTTGGTTTGCCGCGGTTATGTTGATCGCTTACATCCTCTACCTGAGGAAACCCGACAAGACCTAAACCTTCCCAGCGACACCAGGTTCGCCTTCCGGCATCTTCTTTGTTCGGTCAAATCTGTCTAATTTGTCCGGCCTAAACCCCTTTTCATGAAGATTGTCCTGACTCTCCTCCTCGCGTTGACTTCTGTGGCGGCATCAGCCCAATGTGGAACTCCGGCTAACAACGCCGATTTCCAGGCCGCTTTCAACCAGATCGCCGTACAGCAGGTGCCACAGACCAAGCTCTTGAAGTCCATCGAGTTTGTGAATTCCAATTGCCTAACCGCCTCCCAGGCAAAGACCCTGGCCCAACTTTTCGCCAACGACAACGACCGCTTCCAATTCTGCAAGTCGGCCTATCCCCGGATTTCCGATCGTCAGAATTATTATGAAGTGTACGATGCCTTCACCTCCTACGCCAATGTGATCCGTCTGCACGATTTTGTCCTGGGATGGTCACCTGGCGAGCCTACGAACCCAGCGGCACCCGTGGTACCCCAACCCGCACCAGCACCCAAGCCCGTCACGTTTCCCAAGTGGTCCTATCCCGCCAGCGCGGGCTATACAGGTACCAAAGGATGTCCGGGACCGGTTGCCACACCAGAAGAATTCACGGAGCTTGCCAACTCCTTGACTTCCCAGCCCACCGATGAAGCCAAACAGGTGGCCATTCAGAATGCCGCCAATGAGCAGTGTCTCGACCTGGGCCAGGCCATGAAACTGGTATCATTAATCAAGTCGGAGTCTGTACGCATGAATACACTGACCAATGCGTTCCCGTCGCTCTACGACCAGGAACATTATGCCTCGGCAGCGGCTGCCTTCCCAACGCCGGTAATGAAAACGAAGTGGAACAGCTACGCCGGCGAATTTCTCATGCCCCCTCCTCCGCCTTGCGAGGTCAGTGACGCCGATCTGAAGTCCGCGCTAAACACGCTCAAAGGCAAACACTTCGCCGATGAGCGATTGGCAGTTATTGATTTGCTCTCCAAGGATAAATGCTTCTCCACCGAACAGATCCGTGCCATCTCCCAGGTTGCCCCGTTCGGGGAGGAAAAGATTTCCATGTTCAAGAAGCTCTATACGAAATGTACAGACAAGCCGAATTACTATAAACTCGTAGACGAATTGAAGTTCACGCACGAGCAACAGGAAATGACTGATTTCATCAAGAAGAACTGAGAGCCAATGGCTGGAAATCGGTAACAAAAAGGAGAATTATGAGCAGGGCATTCATGCGGGAAGGAGATGACCAGTGGTTGAGCGATGTTGCGCCGACACTGCAGGCGCTCATTTTATTTCTCACGCGCGAAAACAATGGCGTGCCCGTGTATGAAAAGGAACAAACCAAAGACGCCGGCGGCCGAACGGTTCACCGGATGAGCAATGGACTTTCCTACGTCCGCGATAGCCAGGGCAAATGGGAAATACTATGACAACTGAAATGAAAGCCATTGTCGAGGATCTGAATTCCGTGGTTGCCGGTTTTCAGAATAAGCTCGGCAGCTTCTCCGAAGCCGACCTGCGTACGAAGTCCAGGCCAGAAAAGTGGAGTCGCATTGAAGTGATCGGACACCTGATCGACTCCGCGCATAGCAACCTTCGGAGATTCGTGGTCGGGCAATATGCTGACACGCCTCCGCATATCATCTACGAACAGGATTTTTGGGTTGCTGCCAATGACTACCAGCATGCGCCCACGGAAACTATTATTGGACTTTGGGGGTTAATGAATCAACGAATTGCCGGAGTGCTGTCGCAAATGCCCGAAGCAAACTACGGCAAGCAGGTTGATACCGGCCGGGGTGAACGCTCGCTCCATACCATCGAGTGGCTCGCCGCCGACTACGTGAAGCACATGAAGCATCATCTCAACCAGGTAATCCCTGGTTCATTCAATGTAACCTATCCATGACCCGGGAAGAGGTGTTAACGTTGCTCGATACAGTCAAGGATCCGGAGATTCCTGTTGTGTCCCTGGTTGACCTCGGCGTTATTACCGAAGTGGCTGTTACCGGCGATCATGTACGCGTAGAAATGACCCCGACGTTTGTGGGTTGCCCCGCGATGGATTACATGAAGAATGAGGTCCTGACGGTGTTAAAGACCCACGGTATCAAAAGCCCTGAAGTCAATGTCACCCTGAAGAAGAGTTGGAGCTCCGATCACATTTCAGAAAAAGGGAGAGCAGCCCTTAAAGCCTTTGGCCTCGCGCCGCCACCGGCACTCCATGGCGTAATCCAGGATATCGACATCCTTGAACATGCCCCCTGTCCCCGGTGCAACGGGAAGAACACCGTCATGCGATCGCCTTTTGGTCCTACCCTGTGCCGCTCGCTGCACTATTGCCATGACTGTCGGGAAGCTTTCGAACAATTCAAACCATTGGGAGAAGCTTTGTAACTTGACCACATGAATGCCATCCGGAAGATCGGATACTTGAGCGCGTTTCTTCTCCCTGCGCTGGTCGTGACCGGTTATCAATTAGGAGGCTTTTGGAATTTCCTGCCCATTGGTTTTGTCTTCGTAATAGTTCCCCTCGCCGACCGATGGTCTGGCCTTGATACGCGAAACGTTGCGGTTGAAGAAGAGGAGTCAATCGCCGGGGATTTCTACTATCGGTTTGTTACCTATGCCTGGTTGCTCGTTCAGATGTTGCTCTTCGCCTGGCTTTGTTTTGTCATGGCAGGCCCAAGGCTCAGGTCAGCCCTGGATTGGATGCTTTTCACGGTGGACTTCGGCCTGGTCACCGGTGGCATCGGAATAACCGTCGCCCATGAGCTGGGTCACAAGAAATCTGCCTTCGATCGATTCTGCAGCCAGTTCTTGCTGATGATGGTCTTTTACATGCATTTCTACGTTGAGCATAACCGAGGACATCACGTTCATGTGGCCACCCCGCAGGACCCGGCCACCGCAGCACGAGGACAGAATGCCTACAAGTTTTGGTGGCAGAGTGTATCCGGAAGTTGGCAACATGCCTGGAAACTGGAGAAGGAGCAGCTGTTGAAAAAAGGTGCCTCCCCATGGGGGCTTAAGAACCGGATACTGCTCTATTCGATAATCCCTCTGCTCTTCGTGGCCTTGCTGACCCTGGTGGCCAGCTTGCTGGCCGGACGTTGGGTCTGGGAAATGCCCCTATTCGCGCTGGGGCAAAGCCTTGTAGCCATTACGCTGCTCGAATTGGTGAACTATATCGAGCACTACGGGATAACCCGCAAAGAACTGGCGCCCGGTCACTTTGAAAAAGTGAATCCCCTCCATTCCTGGAACAGTAGCTATGCCGTGAGCAACTTTTTTCTCTTTCAGCTTCAACGGCATAGCGACCATCACTACCATGCCTCCAAAAGATACCAGGTACTCAGTCATTTCAACGAAAGTCCCCAGTTGCCTTTCGGCTACCCTGCCATGATCCTTGTCGCCTTGATTCCACCCTTGTGGTTTCGCACCATGGATCCGCTACTTGACACCTGGAAGAACAAAACCTTAGTAACCCAACAACACGGATGAAAATCATCAAGTATGTCGCTTATGTTCTGGTGCTGCTGATTCTTATTGCCGTGGGCTATCTCGGCATCAAGTTCCCACCCATTCTTGCCGGCATGGCCGCGAAAACCATGTGCTCTTGTGTTTATGTCATGGGGCGCTCACCTGAAAGTGTGATCGAAAAGGAGCTGTCGGTGTTCCCCGGGCTGAGCAGTGCGCGCTTTGAGTACCTTGATTCACTCTCCGTCAGCGCTAAATTCCTTTGGGAAACCCGCAAAGCCATATTCCGCAAGGGCCTGGGATGCACCCTTATCGCCGAACGCTCGGAGGATGAAGTTCGCGCCCAACGGCCCGCGCTTCCCGCCGTCCGTTCGATCGCTGCGGATACGATCCCCTGGCCGTTGGGTGACCGGCTCAGAGACACCACCCTCGCCGGAGTTAACTATGAGATCATTGGAGCCGCGCTGGACACGGCGTTTGCGGAAACAAATCCAGAAAAACCAAAAAACACACTGGCGGTTGTCATCGTCTATGATGGTCACATCGTCGGTGAGCGATATGCCACAGGAGTTACGCAACATTCCCTGCTGATGGGCTGGTCGATGACCAAGAGTCTGACCAACGCCATCTTTTCCCGGCTCGTCCTGGAGGGAAAACTCAAGATTGAAGACCCGGCACCTGTGGCTGAATGGCAACAGGATGAGCGCAAAGCGATAACGCTGAACAACCTCCTGCAGGCGAGCAGCGGGCTCGAGTGGAACGAATCCTATTTTGCGCCAGGGCATTTCCACAACATGTTCATGCACAGCGATGACAAGGGCGGTTATGCCGCGTCGCAGAAACTGAAATACCCGATCGGCACCCACTTTGAATATTCGAGCGGCACGTCCAATCTCCTTTCAAAGATCATCCGGCAAACGGTTGGCGATGAAAATTATCCGCGCTATGCCTATGAGAACTTCTTCTACAAGGTGGGCATGTACCATACCTTGATCGAACCAGATGCTTCAGGAACCTTCGTGGGCTCATCCTATGGATATGCCAGTGCACGCGATTGGGCCCGGTTTGGGTTGCTGTTTCTCAACGATGGCATGCTCAATGGCGAACGCATGTTACCCGAAGGATGGGTCGACTATTCCTCCACGCCTGCTCCCGCTTCGCCGATCGGCGAGTACGGAGCGCAATTCTGGCTCAATGCAGGAGCCAAAGAGGATAAAACGAAGTGCTATCATCCCGGACTTCCCAACGACGAATACGGTGCCGAAGGATTTGAGCAGCAGAACGTATTCATTATCCCGACCAAGAAGCTGGTTATCGTCCGGCTGGGTATCAGCCATCATGGATTTGATATGACGGGCCTTACCCAGAAGGTGATAAGTGCCTTACCGT
>JAYRNL010000212.1:0-16181 GCA_041912235.1 Cyclobacteriaceae bacterium | reverse complement strand
CTGAAATCCTATCGGGCTAGCGATTATATTTACGAGAATGAATTTCTACTATCCGTCCTCCTGGCAGGACTATGAGCTGCTCGACTCCGGTGAATTTGAAAAACTGGAACGGTTCGGCAAGTACGTCCTCATCCGGCCTGAGCCCCAGGCCATCTGGGAGCGGTCGACGAGCCTGAACGAGTGGAAGCGATTGGCCCATGCGCACTTCACCCGGGAGCAGAGCGATAAGTACCGTTTCACCGACGACGCCAAGGGGGGATGGAAGAGAATCAAGGACATGCCCGAAAGCTGGCAGATCACCTATCGGTACAACGACCTGCGGCTGATCCTCCGTTTGGCGCTCACAAGTTTCGGTCATGTGGGCGTGTTTCCCGAGCAAGGCGACAACTGGAATTTCATTTACGACACCCTTCGCGGCTGGAAAAGGGATAAGCCACGCATTCTTAATTTGTTTGCCTATACGGGTGCGGCCTCCGTCGTCGCCAAGATAGCGGGAGCCGATGTTACGCATTGCGATGCGTCACGTCCGGGACTGAACTGGGCGAATCAGAATATGCAGCTGAATCAGCAGGACAACATCCGGTGGGTCTATGAAGACGCCTTCAAGTTTGTGAAGCGGGAACAAAAGCGAGAAAACCATTACTCGGGCATTATTATGGACCCTCCACCGTATGGCCGCGGACCGGAAGGAGAGAAGTGGACGCTGCAGGAACAATTGAATGAGCTGGTGAAGATGAGCCGGGATCTGCTGGAAGAGAAGTCCTGTTTCCTGGTGCTGTCGATGTATGCTGTCGGGTTATCGGCTACCGTAGGACTGAATGTCGTCAAGACCCATTTTCCGTCGGCCAGCATCGATTGGGGCGAATTTTTTCTTAAATCAAAGCAAAATAGAGATTTGCCGATGGGAACGTTTGTGAGGGTAAAGGGCTAGCGGGTTGAAATAAGGATGGAGGAATACCGATCTTGATTTGAACAGAAACAATTGATCATATGAATAGAAATGCATGGCTCGTTGTCTTATCGGCTCTCCTGCTTACCCAGTGCGCTGCGCCGACCACAAAAGAAGAATCCCCAAAGGCAAGGACGTACGATGAACTGGTGACACTCTTCACGGAATGGCGTGAGTTTCAGCATCCCATGATGGCCGAAGGCGTACCGGACTATTCCGTTGAGGCGATGAAGAAACAACATGCCGAGCTGAAGAAGTGGCAGGCCCGACTCAATGCCGTTGATACTTCGGGCTGGCCCATCAAGCATCAGATTGACTGGTACCTGATCTGGGCAGAAATGAACGGGCTCGACTTCGACCACCGGGTTGTTCGACCCTGGGAGAAAGACCCGGCCTTCTATGTGTGGTTCTATCGCTACCCGTCTGATGTCCCGGAACGTGAGGGCCCCAACATTTATGGCGCCATCGAAATGCCTTCCTACAAGATGCCGCTGTCCACCAACGATGCGGTAGATATCGCCATCCGCCTGCGAAAGGCTGCGGCAGTTTACGAGCAGGCGAAAAAGAACCTCACCGGCAACGCCAAAGACCTCTGGACATTGGGTGCACGATCCATCCGCGAACAGAACGAGGACCTGAAGGCATTTGCTGCTGAGCAGGAGCAGAATTACCCAGACCTCGCGACCGCTGCCAGCGAGGCCATCGCGGCTGGCCATGCTTTTGCCGACTGGGTGGCCGATCAGGCCAGGTCAAAGACGGGAATCTCCGGTATCGGGAAGGCGGACTATGACTGGTGTCTGAAAAATGTTCACCTCGTACCCTACACCTGGCAGGAAGAAGTTGTCTTGCTTCAGCGTGAACTGGCCCGTGCCCACCAGGCCATGCGTTTGGCGGAATACAACCATCGGAATCTGCCTCCCTTACCCCGGGCGCCAACGGCAGAGGCGTATGCCAAAAGTCAGAACGTGGCCACCGATGAGTTCATGAAATTCCTTGGCGATGAAATGATGACAGTTAAGCCTTATATGGACCCCGCGATGCGGGCTGTCATTATTCCCTTCAGTCCGCTGAAAGAGCCAAACGAGTTGCGCGGATTCTTTCATGAAGTGGATTACCGTGATCCGATGCCGATGCGCGCACACTTCTTTCATTGGATTGACAAGGCGCGCGAGATTGAAGAGCCCGTAGAGAGCCCGATTCGGCGTGTGCCCCTGTTGTACAATATTTTTGATAACCGCGCGGAAGGCATGGCTACCGCCATGGAGGAACTGGTGCTGAACGCCGGCATGCTGAGAAATCGCCCCCAGGCAACCGAGCTTGTGCACATCATGCTGGCGCAGCGTTGTGCCCGCGGGTTGGGTGGATTGTACCAGCATGGCCAGCTGATGGATTTTGACCAGGCAACCCGGTTTGCCTCGAAGTGGGTGCCCTGGGGATTGCTGCCGGCCGATGGCGGAACCATTCAGCACGAGGAGCACTTCTACATCCAGCAGCCTGCTTATGGTGAAAGCTACGTCATCGGTAAGATGCTTATCGACCAGCTCATTGCCGAGTACGCACGCCAGCGTGAAGGAAAATTCAACCTGAAGGAGTTTATGGACGAATTCAATCAGGTGGGCATCATCCCGGTTTCGCTGGTGTATTGGCAGATGACGGGAGATAAGTCCATGGTGAATGGGCTGAACCGGTAGACCAACGGGATTGGCGTGACTTCTGTTCAGGCTAAATGCGTAGCTTCACCAACCGAGCCCTTAGGAAATGAGGTTTTCATTGGTTTTCGTTGTGATTTTGACTGTGGCGCACGCATATGGCCAGCAGCAACCGGTCTGTTCCGTGGTGAAAGAGGGAAGATTTGAAATTCATGACAAGATTTCGGGGGTATCGGTCATCACCCGAAAGGGGGGCGTTCAGCGCGAGGAGAATGAGCAGATGGGTGTGGTAGTCGAATACCTCACCGAGTGGCTGGATGAGTGTACCTTCCGGCTGGTGCCTTTCAAAGTGATACGCAACGACAACAAACTTGATCTGGACGATGACTTAAAGCTGGAAGTTGAAATCGTCGAAGTGCACGATACGCATTACGTGCAGATCACGACTTCCTGGGTTACCGGTCAAAATGAAACGGAGCAAGTGAAGATCATCAAGAATTGAGTTACTCGTCGTTGCCGTGCAACCGGTGGTCTTTCCCTTTTCCTGAGAAATCCACGTTCCAATAGACGAAAATCCGGAATACGTTACTGACATCATAAATGTTTCCCGCCGCACGTTGCTGGAGTACATTCATGTACCCGGTGTCAAGGCTCAGGTTTTTCCCGAGCGGGACGCGGATGCCAACAAAAAAGCGGTTCTGATCAAAGGTATTGTACACCAGCGAGGGGGCGTATTGTACCAACACTTCATCCGAAACTACCAGTGATGGCTTGGTGGTATCCTTGAATACATTGATTTGGAAGCTGGCCAGGTAGCGTAGCCGGAAGCTGAATACTTTGGACCCGACCACTTCGTCATTGACCACCTGGTCGCGCCAGCGTTGCTCGGTGCGGATGCGGTGCAGCACGGTGACACGGCCTTCCTCGGTCACCGCCGACCATTGCTGATAGATCCGGTTTTCTATGGCCCACGTGCTGAGTCCTTCCGGGGGAGCGAGCCACAACCGCGCAACGCCGGCGGTTACGGGATATTTGCCTTGAATCCAGTATACAACGCCAATCCGTAGGAAGTAGAAATAATCACGATCAAGCATCCCATCTTTCCGGATATGCAAATCGCCAACGGCGCCCCAACGCTCCGAAAACCGGAAGCAGCAGTTAAGAGCGTACCAGGACTGGGTATGATAAACCAATTGTTTTGATGGCGTCGCGGTCTGGCCCCAAGCCACGGAAGTGACAAACACCAGGCAGTATAGAAGGTGGCGGCTCATGGATTGGCGGGATTGAGAAACAGCAAATAGCGCACCTGCAGGATATTGTCACCGGGGTTGAATGAGTCGTTGATTTCGTCACGTGACGATTGGCGTGTATAGATCAGTTCAAAGCGGTGGACGTAAGACAGGCGGTAGCCCAGTCCCGCACGTGCCCTGCGCAGGTTGGCAAAGCGTTCGTCCAGCTGATGGTCAGTAACCACAAACTCTTCATAGTCCATCAGCAGATAAAGCAGGTGGTCGGTAAAGAGATTCGGTCCATTTACACAAAAATAGATCTCTCCTTTCAGGCGAACCCGGTTTGATGTAGACCAGGAGTCGGTCTCAGCAGCACGAAAAAAACGTTCTTCGAATTTGGTGATAAAATTGATGGTAACACGTTTCCCCTGAGTAATGCGGAACCTCATCCCTACGGATGGATCAATCTCAAGGCTGGAGTATCCGGGCTGTTGCTTTACAAAGCCGATCGGCATGTTGAACAGGAAGTCGGCTGAGCGGAATCGCTGGTACTCAAACGTAGGTGTTACATATAAAGCATTCCACTGCTGGTCCTTGTTCAACAGGGTTTGATAACTGACAGAACCTTCAGCGAGAAATTCGCCACCAAAAGGATAGTCCAGCTGGAAGTCCGTCCAAACCTGTTGATTGGATTGAGCTGCGGCATCTGGCGCCATTACTACCATCGCCGAAATGAGAAATTTGACCAGTATCAGGCCCAACCTTTTTTTGAGTATACCAGCCGTAAACATGGTGAACAGTCATTGAGCCTCAGCCAATGTCCGGTTTGCAATGGTTTGCGTAGAGGGCCTCAGCTTGGACCAACACGAAGGTATTGCCCACTGGCGACCTCCGGGATGACAATCGTCACTTACTTCTCGTACTTGAATTTTTGACCGCCGACGGAGGCTTCGTACATGAGGCCGCCTTTCTGCATGGTGAAGACCATGACGCCGTCCACATATTTGGCGTTTGCAGATGCTCCGGCTGTAGCCGCTACAGCTGATACTTGCGCCGAGAATTCAACCCGGTTTTCCTTGAAACGGTCCATATCCTTTTTGGATTCGAAGAATATCACCTCACGATATGCCTGTCCCCCGAGTTGAAACCCGATGCTCACTTGTGTCATCCTGGCAGTGCCAACGATCTTACCACGCTCGTAAGCGATGCCGTTGCCCGAGGCGCCACCCACGCCGATCGCGCCTTTGCCCACATTCGGCAGAATCACATAGCCATAGGCTTTACTGAAAATGCCACTCATCTTGGGATCGGTCTTGATGAACTCTGACTTGGCTTCTTTGGAATCGGTAATGAGCTTGTCTTTCTTGGATTGGGCAGCCCCGGGAGCAGTGATCCCCAGAACGAGCAGAGAAAGTAAGGCGAGTTTCATGGGTTGTTTGATTCTTCATCAAGGTACATATTTTGCTCAGGGGAAGCCACGGCTTCGACATCCGGCATCTGGCATTGCCACAATTGGAAGTATTTTCCTCGCTTCATATACAGGTCGTCGTGTGTGCCTTGCTCCGCCACCCGACCATCATGCAACACAACAATGTGATCAGCGGACCGCACGCTGCTTAGCCTATGGGCAATGAGAAGTACAGTTTTGCCCCGCTGGCGAAACACGTGAAGAGCGCGTTGGACGATCTGTTCGGCAGCAGGATCAAGCGACGAGGTGGCCTCATCGAGAAGTAGAATTTCAGGATCCCGGTACAAGGCCCGCGCGATAGCTAGCCGCTGTTTCTGCCCACCGGAGAGCAAGGCTCCATTTTCACCAAGGTAGGTATGGAGCCCCTGAGGAAGTTGTTGAATCATGGGCAGGATGCCCAACTCACTGGAGATGTCCAATACCCGCTTTAGGTCCGGAGACTCATCACCCGGTGCAATGTTTTCGATGACGGTGCCGGAAAACAAGTCAATGCGTTGTGGCACTACGCCCATGAGAGACCTGAATGAGGCAATATCCACATGACGCAAATCATAATTACCAATTCGAATCTCCCCCGATTGTAAAGGATACAATCCTTGCACAAGGGAGATCAGCGTTGACTTGCCTGAGCCACTTTCACCGACGATGGCCGTTAGTTTGCCTGCTTTAATCGTCAACGAGAGATCTTCAAACACGGCTCGACGGCTGCCATATCGGAACGTCGCCTTATGAAAAACGAGGTTTCCGAGTTGATCTCGTGTAAGGGAGAGTTTTGCGATAGGAGAGGTTTCGGTGTCCAGGTCGGTGATCTCAAACAGCCGATCGGCAGCAATAATTGCCGATTGGGTGATCTTGTTCATCCCAATGAGACTGCTTACAGGTCCGGTGAAATAAGTGATCAGGGCGTAAAAGGAAAGCAGTTCTCCGGGAGTAAGCGTTTGCTGAAGCGTAAAATGTGTCCCCGCCCAAAACAGGAGAATGGTAAACAACTTGGAAAGCAGGTCCGTCGCACTGCCGGCAAAGAGCGTATTCATTCCACTGGCGTACACCGTGCCCAGTAGTTTGTCGAATTTGAGAAGCGTCTTCCCGCGCACAACGTCTTCTATTCCCAACGTCTTTATCGTGGCCATGGCCTGAATACTTTCTACCCACTGAGCTTCGAGATCGGCGGATTGCTCCATGAGCCGCCGTTCGGTTGGCCTGTTGAGTTGCCGGGTAATCAAGTAGACTATTGTGTAAAGGGGAATGGAAGCCGCGAGAATGAGGCACAGTCTGGGATGGTAAGCATACATAAGCGCGAACGAAGAAGCAACCACCATCAGATTGACAAGGATCGTGAGAAGCGCGTCATTGATGAACGTCCTGATTTTTACCGCATCGTTGATGCGGGAAATGATCTCCCCAGCCCGCATGGTGACGAAGAACGACTGGGGTAATTTGAGCAAGTGTTGATAATAGCCGAGAATTAAGTGCCGGTCGATCGACTGTCCGGTTTGCATGGTCAGCGCACTTTTAATAATTCCGATGAACGTTTGAAGAACCAGGAGAACAACCATCAGAAGGCTGAGCATATTGAGCAAGTTCGCATTTCGTTGAATGAAGACATGATCGACCAGGATCTTCACGTAGATGCTGGTGGCAAGTCCCAGCAACGTGTAAATCACCGATCCGAGGAGTGCCTGCATAAACAAGGAGTCATTCGTTCGCAACAGGGCCCACAAGGTATTTGGCAGTGAACGGGTGTGATTTCCTTTGACAAAGACTTCACTGGGGGTCAGGAGTACGAGCGCACCCGTCCAGGTGGAAAGGAATTCCTTTTTTCTCATCTGGCTTACGTTGCCTGTAGCCGGATCCATAACGGACATCATTTCTTCAGTGACCTTGTAAATCACTATGTAATGATGAAGTACTTCCCTGACCACGATGTGGGCAATGGCTGGCAGCGCGATAGAACGGAGGCTCTCTTCTGTTCCTTTCACCGCCTTCGCATGAAGCCCAAGACGCTGGGCAGCGCTTACTAACCCAAGAACGGTTGTGCCGCGTTGATCGGTGTTTGCAAATTGACGAATTCTGGCCACGGGCACCAGCAGACCGAAGTGGGCAGCAACCGAAGCCAGGCATGCCGCTCCGCAGTCTGTCGCATCACGCTGTTTCACGCCTCGTCCTTTCATTCAGTTGAGTTTGTCAGCGTAAGGATTTAAAGCATCATCGACTTTCATGAACACCAACCTCCAAAGCGTGATTGTACCGCGCTGAAAATGAGTCATTCCGGTCATTCCTTTCCGTAGCTGTCCTCTTGCCCCGTTGCTATGTCGTGTATAAGACTGGTTGAGTGAACACCGCACTTCAAAGACCCAAGCGTTCCCCAATTGCTTGCTTTCCTGGGCGATGCTGACGACGTGACCGGATACCAAACCCCATACCTGATGGGGATACGCATCCACCTGAATGGTCATGGGCATGCCGGGCTCAACAATGGCTATGGAGTTGACGGGGACAAGCGCAAGAACCTGCAGAACGGTATCCGGTGACAGTCTAAGAAGTTCTTCCTGATCGCTGACGAAGACACCTCGATAGAGCGCCTTGGACAATTGCAGGCTACCACTCACAGGAGCATAAACATAGTGCTGTGACTGCTGCCACTTCAGTTTGTTCAGTTGATATTCCAGTTCACGGAACTGTTCATCCTCCCTTCGTAGATCATTTTCCCACACGTTCCTGGATTCTTCCTCTAATGCGGCCAGGTGGTGCCGGTCCTGCAGGTACTCAAATTGATATTGTTCAAATTCCTGGGCAGCAATGACTTTGCTTTCAAAGAGAACTTGTTGGCGTTGGAATAGTCGTTGCGACTTCTTGAGCTGATCTGCAGCCCGGCTCCAATTTTCACGATACGTGCGAAACGATTGCCGGATGGAGGCAGTTTGGAACGAGGGAGATCTAGCGTGCTGATTTGCAGTAGCCAAAGCCAAACGCAAATCATGAACCACGCGTTTGGTTTCAGCCATCTGATCACCGACTGACGCCATCGCAAGGTCAAGGGCGCTGTGATTGATGATAAATAAGAGCTGGTTCTTCTTAACAGGTTCATTGTCTTGAATTAGTATCGAGTCGACAATTCCCCCCACGGGAGCGCGGATAACGCTGACTTCTGCGGCTGGTCTTATCACCGATGGAGCTGAGGTATGAATATCAATCGAAAGGAAAGGGACAGTGACAGTGAGCATCACAAGGATCAGTATGAGGACACCGTAAATGGTCCGGGTGAATGGGCCTATGGAGGTCATTGACAGGAGGGATAAGGCAATACTATTCCGGGGCGCCAGGTGATGGAGCCCAATCTGCTGCCTGTGGTATCCGGTTAGAAAAGTGAGCGGATGAGAGCTTTCACGTTATCCCAGTTTTCCAGGAAGATGGTGAGCAGAATGAACGCAAGGATCGCTTTGATGATGGTCTTCTTGTTTTTCATACGGTTGCAGGTTAAGAGGAGAAGGGGCGATGAGGCCCCTTCCGGAATTGCTGTTAATTGTTGGGCCTGTAGTACATGCCAAGGTCCTTCGCAACTGCGACCCCTCCCGTGAGCTGCGCTCCGTTTGTTGCGTAGACGTAGAGTTCACGCAGGAGGAAGCCGAAGTCATACGCGAAATCCCCTCCGCTGACGACCTGCATTTCCTTTTCTGTGAGTTCAGTAAGTTGATTGTTCATGGCAATTCAATTTTGGATGGTTGAGAGATTAGTTTTCGATGGATTCGGGTTCACCGGCCAGGCCTTCCTTGAAGTGGTCCCAGTGGTTGAGAACCTGAAGTATGACGCCGCCTACGATAGCGGGGAGCAACCAGCCGCCGCCACTTATCGCCGTAGATTCGGCTTGGCTGAGCTCGGTTAGTTCAGGGGTATGTTGTGTTTTCATTTGAATTGAATTTTGATAAACCAGAAATCTGTCTGGCACAGCTGGCCCCGGCCGGTAGCCATAGACGAAAGTGAACAATGCTTAGGGTGCGATCAATAGGAACGATCAAGTCGTCCGGAAAACCGTACAACGCAACAAAGAATTACTGGAGGAATTCTGGTGCGGACACTCCAAATCCTGAAAAATCAGGGGGTACGGCGGCTAACAAATCCTGGGAAGCTGATCGCCTGTCAGGTAATTGACGACACGCCGACCGCCGATGGCGCTTTGCAGTACCACTTGACCCGGATGCTCTGCCGAGACCTCACCGATGAGTGCGGCATTCCGACCTAAGGTTGTCGATTTCATTGTGTGCAATACGATGTCAGCCACCGAAGGATCGACAATGGCAAGGAATATACCCTCATTGGCCACGTAAAGCGGATCAAGTCCCAGCATTTCGCAGGCGCCTTCTACCTGTTCGTTGATCGGCAACAGATGCTGCTGAAGGGAAATGCCCAGCTTCGACTGCCCGGCAAGTTCATTCATCACGGTGGCCACTCCGCCTCGTGTCGGATCGCGCATGAAGTGAATAGCGTCTCCGGCGATGTCCAGCACGGAATGTACGAGGTGATTTAGCGGGGCGGTATCGCTGGTGATGGTGGTCTCAAACTCAAGTCCCTTGCGCTTGCTCATGACAGCAATTCCATGCGTGGCGATGTGGCCGCTCACAATAATCTTGTCGCCAGGTTTGACCCGGCGATAGGAAATGTCCGCCCGTGGGTGGAGTTCGCCAACCCCGGAGGTGTTGATGAAAATCTTGTCACCTTTGCCTTTCTCCACCACCTTGGTATCCCCGGTAACGATGGTTATCCCGGCGCGCCGGGCCGCCTCACGCACGGAGACCAGCACCTCCCAGAACTCATCCATCCGAAGTCCTTCCTCGAGGATAAAGGCGAGAGAAAGATATTTTGGGATGGCTCCACACATGGCCAGGTCGTTGACTGATCCATTCACGGCCAGTTCACCGATGTTACTCCCCGGAAAAAAGATCGGGGAGATGACATAGCTGTCCGTAGAAAAGGCAACGGTGCCGGAGAGGGAAAGCAATGCGCCATCGTGCTGCTCATCGAGTTGTGGATTCCGGAGCAGATCGAATACCCCCGACTGCAACAGGCGTTGAGTCATCAGGCCGCCACTGCCATGCCCCATGGTGATCACATCGAAGTCCAGCTTCGGTAACGGACACTTAAAGGCAATCGAGGGTTTCATACGAGTACTTCCTCTTGTTGAGGCATTCGGGAGTAATGATAGTAGGCGGCACAGGCGCCTTCGCTGCTAACCATCGGAGCGCCGAGGGGATGTTCGGGCTTGCACCGGGTACCGAACATCGGGCATTCAAACGGCTTCTTCATGCCTTTCATGATGGCGCCGGAGATGCAGTCAGGATTTTCTTTGACTTCGGTATCCACGAGGTTGAATTTGTTGCGCGCATTATAGGCAGCATACCGGTGGCTCACCTCGAGTCCGCTTTGCGGGATGGTGCCAATGCCGCGCCATGCCCTGTCGGATACGTCAAAAACTTCTTTCATCACCTGCTGAGCCATGGCGTTGCCGGTGCGCGTTACCACACGAGCGTATTGATTTTCGAGCCGGGCCTCTCCGCGCTCCAGCTGCTGCACCGCCATAACAATGCCTTGCAGCAGGTCTACGGGTTCAAAGCCTGTCACCACAACCGGGACACGATATTTCTCTACAATGGGATCGTACTCATTCATCCCCATGATGGTGCACACATGCCCCGCGGCAAGGAAGGCGTCGATACGGCTTTCGGGGTCACTGAGAATGGCCTCCATGGCCGGTGGTACCAGCACATGGGAAGCGAGGATGCTGTAGTTGGTAATGCCTTCCTTTTCAGCCTGTACGAGCGACAACGCATTGGCCGGCGCCGTAGTCTCAAAGCCAACGGCAAAAAAGACAACTTCTTTGTCCGGGTTTTCCCGGGCCAGTTTCACCGCTTCCAATGGTGAATAAACGATCCGCACATCGCCACCAGAGGCCTTGGCTTCGAGCAGGCTCCGGGTTGACCCCGGCACACGAAGCATGTCGCCAAAGGAGCAGAGGATTACGTTGGGTTTTGAGGCAAGAAGAATAGCTTCGTCGATAATACCCAGTGGAGTAACGCAAACCGGACAGCCCGGTCCATGCACCATGGTGATCTCCGGCGGAAGCATATCGATGATTCCGTTCTTGACCAGACTGTGGGTCTGGCCGCCGCAGATCTCCATGATCGTCCAGGGGCTGGTAACGAGTTTTTGCAGCTGGCCCATGTACTGTTGAACCAGGGCGGCATCGCGGTATTCGCTTAGAAATTTCATAGGCTGGTGGGTTGGTGGGGGCCCAGGTCGTCCAGTTCCCCGATCTGCCGGATGTATTCAAAAGTTTTCTTCGCCTCCTCTTCGTCGATGGTGCCGATGGCAACGCCCACATGCACTAGTACATAATCGCCGACCTGGGCTTGCGGCACCATGGAGAGATTCACGTCCTTCAGGATACCGCCAAAGGAAACTTTGCCCACACGGAACGTGGGGTCTAGCTGGCCGGAGATAGCCGTCAATTTACCGGGGATGGCGAGGCACATAGGGTTTCTGTTTGAGGAGTGAGGGCAATTCGTTTCTTTTCAATTTGCCGGCAGGCGAGCTGACCATAGCTGATGCACTCGTCGTTCGGCGACAATTCACGGTGGAACAACAATTCAAATTCGTCGCCAAGAAGCGTAATGATCAAGTCCACCAACAGGGCGTTCTGGAAGACACCACCGCTGAAGGCCAGTGTACGGCAGTCTTGCTGAAGCGCTACCAGCCTGATCCACTGAACCAGGTTGACATGGAATTGATAAGCAATGGCGCTACGGGGCGAGCCAAGGTTAATTTGATGGATAACCTCCTGGATTATCCTTGCTGTCGAGGAAGCCTTGATCGGTTCGAGTTTATGATCATTATCCCTCCGGGCGCAGGTTTCAAGGTACATCGCCGCCTCGCCTTCGTAGGTAGCATGGTCGCATAGACCGAGCAACGAAGCCACGCCATCAAAAAGCCTGCCTACGCTGGAGGTCTGCAGTTGTGAATTGGCGATCAACGCGGTGTAGAGTTTCCATTCGGAGTCGTTGAACTTGTTCTCCACCAACCCAATTCCACCGGGCTGGCCAAGGGCGAGGGCTAGCGCGCTCAACCGGGGTTCGCGTGAGAATTTGTCGCCGAGGATGTGCGGGAAGCTGTCCAGGTGTGCTACTCGCTCGAATGTGTTGTCCTGGTAGCGGAAGAACTCCCCGCCCCATATGTTGCTGTCGTCACCCAGGCCCGTACCATCCCAGATCACGCCCAGGATGGGCGTCGGCGAGTCAAGCCGGTTGTTTTCAGCAAGCACGGCGCCAAAGTGTGCGTGGTGATGCTGTACTTCACGCACGGCAACTCCCCAGGCTTCGGCAAGTTTCTTTCCTGCCTGCGTGGAGAAGTACCCAGGGTGCTTGTCGATGACTACCTCGGTCGGTTTGGCCTGGACGAGGTTCAGCAAGTGATGCAACGTATGTTGATAGGCGTGTTGCGTATCGAAGTTTTCAAGGTCGCCAAGGTATTGGCTGGCATACAGGTTCCCCCGGAGGTTGAGGGCGAATGCACTCTTCATGTCGGCACCCATCGCCAGCACTTCTTCTCCGTCAAAAGGGTGCTGAAACATCAACGGGGCAAGCCCCCGCGACCGACGAACCACAATACGTTGATCATTGTACCGGGAATACTGGACCACACTGTCATCCTGAGGCACAACAATCTCCCGGTTGTTCACCAGGAAGAAATCGGCGATGGTCCCCAGGTTGTTCAAGGCCTGAGCATCGTCATAGAATATCGGTGAACCGGAAATGTTGCCGCTCGTAGCCACAAGGGGCCCGTTGAAGGCGTCGGCGATCAAGGCGAGCAGGGGTGTATAAGGAAGCATGACCCCGAGCCGGTCGAGACCCGGAGCTATACCGGTCAGTGCGGCAGGGCTTTTTTTCTGCAGCAGCACAACCGGGCTTTGCAATGACCTCAATTCGACAGCTTCTGCCTCGCTGATCTCAGCATATTGCCTTACCGCGGCGATATCTTTCATCAATACAGCAAACGGCTTTGCCGGCCGGTTCTTGCGATATCGCAACGCATCAACAGAAGAATGGTTGCTGGCGTCGGTCATCAGCAAGTATCCGCCAATTCCCTTGACAGCGAGTATGGCACCCTGATGGAATAATTCCGCGGTTTGTTGAATGATAGTAGGTGCATGGCGGCTGAGGATTTTACCATCCGGTGTTACCAGGCTCAATTCCACGGCGCAATCCGGACAACTGTTGGTCTGTGAGTAAAACCTTCTGTCCAGCGGGTTGTGGTATTCTCTTTCGCAGACAGGACACATGGTAAACTTCGACATCGTCGTCAGTGGCCGGTCATAGGGCAACCCCTGGATAATTGAATAACGCGGGCCACATTTCAGACATGTGGTGAAGGGATAGCCCTCACGCCGATTGCCGGCTTCGCTCAATTCGTGCTTGCAGTCATCGCACAAGCCAAGGTCGGGGGTTACCATCACCGTCGGTTTCCCGGAAGGATTGCTCTCAATGATCTGAAACGTTATGAAATCGGCCTCCGGCACTTCTTTGCTGCGCACCCGGCTTATGCGCGCAAGATGAGGTGGGTGACTCAGGAGCTCGGCCTCGAATCGACCCAGGTTGCCTTCTGTTCCGGTGACCTCAATATGTACGCCACCCACATCGTTGCTCACCCATCCTTTAAGACGGTGTTCATTGGCCAGCCGAAAGACGTGAGGTCGGAAGCCGACCCCCTGCACAACACCTTCAATATGGAGCTGGCGTGTGGGCATGACTAGCGGGCTACGGCTTCCTGTGCGCGGATGGTGTGCTGACGTTCAAGCCATTGATACCATGCGTTCATCCCTGATCCGGTCGTTGCCGATAATTCGAGGAACTGGATGGCCGGGTTGACACGACGGGCATATTCCCTGGCCTTGTCGACCTTGAAATTCACATACGGGAGAAGGTCAATCTTGTTGATGATGCACAACTGGCTCGACGCGAACATGTCGGGATATTTGAGCGGCTTATCGTCTCCTTCGGTTACGCTGATAATGGCGACGCGAACCGCTTCTCCGAGATCGAAGAGCGCAGGACAAACCAGGTTGCCGACATTTTCGATAAAGAGTATGCTGTTTTCTGCCGGCGAAAGCTGATGCAGGGCCCGATGGATCATGTTCGCATCCAGGTGACATCCTTTGCCCGTGTTGATCTGGATCGCGTCCACGCCGGTGGCTGCAATCCGGTTCGCATCGTTCATGGTCTGTTGATCACCTTCGATGACATAGAATGGATACTTTCCTTTCAGGTCCTGCAGCGTGCGTTCGAGAAGGGCGGTCTTGCCTGAACCCGGTGAACTGACCAGGTTTAAGGCGAGAATATTCTGCTGACGGAAGTGTTGGCGGTTGTGCCCGGCCTGATGGTCATTCTTGCTCAGGATGTCCTGTTCCAGTTCAATGACGCGAGTGTCCGGGTTGGATTCATGGCTGTGGGAGTGATGGTGCACCATCGAGGGGCTGCCCATCACAGGCGCGAAGGATACTTGATCGACACCAGCCCGGGTTATGGTTACGCCGCCTTGTTGTTCGCATCCGCAGGTACTACACATACAGATTCACTTTTTAGGTTTCAATACTTCAGACTTTCGTTCAGCGTCAGAATTGAAGAGTCATGTTCTTTATCTTAAGTTCTTTGCCCTGGATAAACTCATTGAGGTAGTCGTGGCACGTGGGGCAGGGCTGAAAGGGCTCGGTAATGGTGAATTCGGTGCCGCACTGGGTACATCGGGCCCGTCCTTCGATGCGGTTCACCTGTCGCTCGGCGTTCTCCAGGACTGACTTCTGGGTGCCGGCTTTCCAGGCAAAATCGAGGGCGTCGAATTCAATACCCGCCAGGGTGCCGATGTCAAGTTCAATGCGTTCCACCGTGCGGGCATGGTGTTTCTGCACCTGCTCTTCGGCGAGGTCCACGATATTCAGGACAATCGACAGTTCATGCATATTTATTTTGTTGTGCGTGAACGCCGGTTCACCAGCCACGTGATCAGCACCACAGTGGCGCCAATGGCCAGCGTCAGCGGGATGGAATGTTCAGGGTTTGCGATGTAGTGGCCGGGGCTGAGCGGGTTCTGGGTTCCATGACCGGGGTGAGCCAGTGCCGGAAGGGCGGCTACTGCCAGGAGAAGGCTAAGGATCTTTTTCATGGTGAATGGATTTATGAAATACGAGTTACCATTATTCCTGTTCGGTCTGAATGATGGCGGTCAGCGGGTGGGCTGAGGAATGTCAGCAGCTGTTTCCGGGGATAATAGTAGACTTGTTTATCTTTTTCTGGAAATATCCTTTCAACCTAACCCGACGGATATGGCATCAGACTCCCTCCCGAAACGACCCACGTATTATGAAGAGCTGCGCGCAAAAGGTTATTCGCGCCGCGACTTCATGAAATTCTGCACGATGATCACTGCCTACATGGGCCTGCAGCAAAGCGGCATAGCCCAGGTGGCGGATGCCTTGAAAACCAAGCCCCGCATACCGGTCATCTGGCTGCACTTCCAGGAGTGCACCTGCTGCAGCGAATCCTTCATCCGCACCTCGCACCCGATCACAGCGGATATCCTCCTAGACAAAATATCCCTGGATTATACAGAGACGCTGATGGCGGCCTCTGGGCATCAAGCCGAAGAGGCCATGGCAAAAACCATGAAGGACTATTATGGCGAATACGTGCTCTGCGTGGAAGGTTCTGTGCCCACCTTCGGCGACGGTGAATACTGCTGCATCGGCGGCAAGTCGGCCGTTCAGATCCTGGAAGAAACTGCGAAGGGAGCCAAGGCCATCATTGCATGGGGAAGCTGCGCCTGCAACGGTTGTGTACAGGCCG
>JAYRNL010000211.1:0-8162 GCA_041912235.1 Cyclobacteriaceae bacterium | reverse complement strand
TTTGACTTCACCGTTTTCCTGCTTTCGGACGTAGGCCTGCAGCAGTTGCTCTACTGTCGTGGTCACCAACCGGATCGCGAAAAAAGTGAGTACTACGGCGGCCGCTGCGTTTACCAGCCTTGTCACGGATTCCGACAAATGCAGATTGGTGACCGCGTAATAGATCAGCCCGAGGTTGAAGAAGGGGAGAAGAAACTTTTCAATACCCCGTACGGCAATATCGTCAAGGGTGGTGTCGGTCTTTTCCGCCCATTTGCGCAAGCGGATTAGAACAACGTTGCGAAAGAGACGAAGCAGCAAACCACCGATGACCAGGATTCCCGTGAAAATGAGATAGTCCTGGACGGAGTTGCCGAAATAGTTCTGTTGTAAGAGTTCGTCCATGATGAATTCGGTGGCAAATCTAATCAATGATATATAGCAGTTGGCAGTTGGCTCTTGGCTTTTTGCTCTTGGCCTTTGGTTTGATTGTTTCAGTTGAATGCTAACTGTCAGATGCCAATGGCTAACGGCTAATAGCCAACTGCCAACCTCATGACCATCGTCATCGCGCAGCGGTGCAGACCTCGGTAGCTTTGCGACAAAGAAAGGCTATGAAAAAGACACTTTGGATAACAGGGATTCTTACCTTATTTCTCTCGACTGCTTCAGCCCAGGCGACAACAACCTCCAAATTTGATTTTGAGGCTGGCGCCCAGGTGATCTTCTTTGATGACTTTGCGGCAGAATCCGTGGGCGACTTTCCCGCACAGTGGCTGACCAATGGAAGCGGTGAGATCGTCACTTCGGCAAAGTACCCGGGCCGTTGGTTCAACCTGACCAAAATGGGTTATTATATCCCCGAAGTGAAAGAGGACCTGACCGATAATTTCACCGTCGAGTTTGACCTGGTACCTCAAACCACATCGGGTACAGACCAGTTGTTTGGTCTTACTTTCCTCTTGCTGCCTGGCTCACTTGCTGAACCCGGTTCGGGAGGTGAACCGGGCGAGGCTGGCTTCCTGGCGACCAGCGATTATGACAATTTCAACTGGAAAAACTGGTCGCTGGCGACCGAACAGCATTTCAATGGTACTGTAGCTTTTGCCTTTAAGACCGGCGAAAAGTATCATCTTGCCTTCTGGGTGCAGAAGCAGCGCGTGCGTGTGTATGCCAACGACAACAAACTCCTGGATGTACCACGGGCCATTCCGCCCGGATGTAAACTGACGATGTTCCGGATCGACACGCGGGATGAAGTCGTGCCCCTTATAGGTAATTTCCGGATGGCGGCGGGGCTTCCGGACATGCGCAGTCACCTCTTGAAAGAGGGGAAGGTCATTACTTACGGGATCACCTTCGATGTTAATTCGGATCAACTGAAACCGGATTCCTATACAACCCTGAAACAACTGAGTGATATCCTCAAAGAGAATCCTGCCCTGAGAATTCGTATCGTCGGTCACACCGATTCGGATGGCGACGAAGCGGCAAACCTGGATTTGTCGAAGCGCAGAGCCGCCTCCGTTAAACAGGAGTTGACTTCAAAGTTTGGCATAGAGTCTTCGCGTTTGGAAACGGACGGCAAAGGGGAAAGCCAACCGATTGGAGGTAATGGCACGTCCATGGAGAAGGCCAGAAACCGCCGCGTGGAGTTCATCAAGATTTGATCATTTTGAGAAATAATTCCCAATCTGAGACGCTGAGTAGTCAAAAAGTGCCTCACTTGACTCGAATCGCAGTTGGCATGGTTCTGACTAAGCTAATAGTATAAAGAACCCCTTGAATCATGAAAACGCTCAAACAATTGCATCACGACGGCATTATCGGCTACCTCGTAAAATCGGGTGTTGTCAGTGTGACGATGCTCGCGTACCTGGAGTATCACGAGGCGTTTGCCAAGTTGAGAAGTGAAGGCCAGACCTACCGGGAAGCAGTGCGTCAACTTTCGCAGGTGTACCGTGTATCGGCAACTACCATAAAGAAGGGGATTCGGATGGTGACCTTTGCGGAGAGAATCCCGCAACCGCCGTCATTGCGCATCGCCGGATAATAATTGACTTTTATGAACGTTTTGACGTCGACAAGAACAGTAACTAAAATCTAAACCCACCTGTTATGATCGCACTCATGTGGATCACTTTTGGAGCCTTGGCTGTGTACGCTCTCCTTGTGTGGCAGCGCAACCTGGCCCGGACGAAAACGCGCAAGCAGCCAGCCAGTTGAAGCAATCCTGGATCGCTTAGGGTCCATGGCCCGTGGGTAACGAAAAAACGACCCCGGAGGCGTCTATTCTCGCTATTGATTACAGCGCAAATATTTTCTTACGGATTTCTGCAAATGTGACCTTTCCACGCGGGACCTGAATCTCACGTAAATTGGTTACAGGGGGCAGTTTTGTTACATTTATACTGCAAAACCCCTACGCATGAGAATCTCTACCCTGGGCATGCTCTGCCTGATCGTTTCTCCCTTGTTGGTGTCCGGTCAAAAAGTATCCATTTCCAAGCTGGAAGTGAATGGCGACAAGGTGATCGTCCATTACGACCTGGACGACAACAACCCTAACCATGAGTACCTGCTCAACCTGTACGCGTCGAAGGACAACTACAGCGCACCGTTGACCAAGGTCAAGGGCGATGTGGGGATGGACATCAAGCCGGGTACGGACAAGAAGATGGTCTGGAGCATCACGGAGGAGTATGGGGGGTACAAGGGAAGGCTTTCGCTGGAAATCAGGGGAAAGGTCTATGTTCCTTTTGTCCGACTTCAGGCTTTTGATACCGAGCGATCTTACAAGCGCGGCAACAGTTACGGGTTGAACTGGAAGCCGGGTAATTCCAATCCGATCAACATCGAGCTGTACAAAGGAGGGGAGCGTGTCGGAGGAGATATAAACCTGCCCAACAACGGTGCCTATACGATGTTTATTCCTTCACACGCCAAGAAGGGCGATGATTATAGACTAAAGATATCCGATGCGCGCAACAGCGAAGAGGTCATTTATACGGAGTACTTCGCTGTGGTTCCCAAAGTGCCCACGATGCTCAAGATCCTGCCGCTTGTAGCGGTAGGGGGTGCGGCAGTCGTGTTGGCAGGTGGCAAAGGAGACAACCCCAAGCCGACCACCGGATCGATCGCGGATCCCAGGTTTCCCGGTAACTAAGTTCAACAAGCAGGAATCAACGCAGCGCGTATGAGGAAGATTTTTACAATACTTTGGGTAGTAGTAACAGCAGCAACAGCCAACGGGCAGGTCACCAACTACACCCAATTGGCCGGGCCTTATGGTGGGTCACCTTCAAAAATTATTAGCGGGAGCACCGCATCCAAATTGGTGGGTATCATTAGCGGGACCGGGATTGTGATCAGTTCAGACGGCGGGGCAAACTGGACCGTTTCCAACGGAATCATCACCAACCTTGGACCTCGGGACATCTACCGGGACGATGTTGCAGGCAAAATCTATGTACTGTACACGTCACAGCTTTATTCATCGGCAGACGACGGAGTCACCTGGACACTGGTAGCCAATAGCGGATTCACGAGCGGACAATTTATACGAAAATCGTCGACATATTTTTTTATCGTGGGTAGCAACAGAGTAGTCTATCGGTCGCTGACAGGCGCAACATGGACAAGCCCCACGGGCACGGCCTTTACGTCGGCAGGTGGAAATATTCGCGATTTTGTGATCAACCCCAGCAACGGTTATCTGTTCATCGCCTATGAAGGGTCGAACCCCGCCCAGGACATGAATGGCGTATACCGGTCCACTAATAACGGACTGGGATTTGAGCAACTGGGCAGTCCAGTCGGGCTTACCAACGGCTGGGTTCGGTCGCTGGTATTTAACGGCACCACGCTTTATGCCCTGACCGAAGCGGGCCCGTTCAAATCGACAAATAACGGTACCAGTTGGACAAGCGCCCTGGGTGACAACACAGAGACGTACTTCGATTGGTTTGCTTCCATTGACAAGGATCCCTCCGGCAATCTCTGGATTTTTGATAGCCCCAAACTGTGGAAATCGACGAATGGTGGCACCAATTGGACCGGCGTATTTGACCCCACGGGGGGAACCTATTACGCTGATTTGAGAGGACATTATTTCACTTCGGCAACGCAATTCCTGGTCGGCGTGGGTAGTGAGTATGTGGCGAAGACCACAGATGGTGGAGGAACCTGGACCAGCTCAACGAATGGTCTTCTTGCGTATAACCCAAATGACCTGAAAATGACGTCATCTGGCAGGATCCTGATCTCGAAAGGACGAGGCATTACGCTGTCAATTGATGATGGGGCGAGCTGGGATGAACTGAATACTGCCCCGTTGGATCGGGGGTACTATGGAATAAAAACAGTCGGAAGCACAATTTTTGCGTACGGTGAACGACTTGTTAAGAGTACGAACAATGGGTCCACGTGGAGTACGGTGGCGGACAGGGGTGCTTACCAATTGGCCACCGCGGATGGCATAACCATCTACAACATGGATTACGATTATTCGGTTAACCCGCCCCTCTTCGCCATTGAAAAGTCGGCGGATGGAGGAGTGACGTGGAATGCGGCGGACAAGAAAGCCATCGCGTCCATGCCATCGACACAGAACGCATACTATCCCGATTACGACAACTACTACGTAACCAGCTCAGGTTCGGTATTGGCTTTTATTTATAACTACAACTCGGGCATAAACCGCTACCAGGTCTTCAAGATTAATCCCTCCAACGGCAACGCCACCGAGGTTACCATTCCCACGGGGACTATCCAGGATATCGACTATGTGAACGGAAAACTGTATGTGTCCACTAACGTAGGCATACTGTACATCTCATCGGATGATGGTGCCACGTGGACCGGAAAGTCCGTGCCAATGTCAGGAGGGTATGCCAGGGTACATGTTATCAACGATAACACGATCTACTATACCTACAAGGTCACCTTGTTATCGATCGACGGTGGAAACACCTGGTCGACGACGGCTACTTTTCCGGGCATTGTGAAGGACATCGTTGTATCCTCGGCGAACTATGCCTATGTGCTGACGGAATATTCCGGTATCTATAAGAGCAATGCCCAGGTGGTGCCGCCCACAGCTCCTTCAAGCCTGGTCTCCCTGGGCCGCGACCGCAACTCCATTGGGCTGCTTTGGAGCGACAACTCGACGACCGAAAACTACTTTCTTATTGAAGCGTCAGAAGGAAACAATACGAACTATGACAGTGTAGCGACAACTACGCGCCCTGCCAGTTGGAACAGGGCCCAAGGTTTCTATTTGCTCAGCGTAATCAACGGGGCAGCTCTTAAGTCAAATACGACCTATTATGTGCGTATCCGCGCGGTGGGATCGGGCGGAACTTCAGGCCCCAGTAATGAGATAGCGGTCACCACGCTCGTGGATTGTGCTTCGACGTCCTCTTTTCCGCAAAACCGGAGTTGGACGGCCACGACACTGAATACAAGCGGCATTGGCGTAAAGACAGCGTTGAATCAGACATTGACCGGTGCGTCGGGCAGTTACACTATTGAGGACCTCCCGATCGGTGCGAACACGGGACTGAGCCCGCCCCCGCCTAGTCCGTGGTCGGTGACGTTCGAAGAGAACTGCGGCAGCGTTTATGTGGGATCCACCCAATACTACCTGTCCAACGGTAATGGCACCTGGGATTCGGGCACGAAGACAGTAACCATTCCGTGGATTACTCACCCGCAGTATCCGCTTCGGACTGAAACGACTCAATATGTTCTCAATGCTGTCGATCCGGTTCCATCGGCACCGACCAACTTCACCGCAGTGCCGTACCTGCCCGGTCAGATCCTGCTAAACTGGTTTAGTGGAGACTTCACAACTGAATTTGAAGTGGAGCGCTCGTTGACTTCAGGCAGTGGGTTTACCAAAATCGCCACCGTTACGTTCCCATCCATTTCATACAAAGACACGGACCCTGCCCTCGTCGCAGGAACGCTTTACTATTACCGGGTGCGTGCCAAGAATTCGGGTGGAACATCGGCCTATTCAGCCGAGGTAAGCATTCGCCCCAGTACCAACTACCTCTTCATGCCGATGAACAACTTGCCAGGGAAGACCTTCAGTCGATCCGGAGGCGGTGGCGCCTGGGGGGATGTGGATGGGGATGGAATCCATGACCTCGTGTTGCCTGTCATACTTGACAGTACGGGCCTCAATGAAATCGCCCCCCAGGTCTTCAAGAGCCAGGGTAATGGGCAGTTTACAAGGTTGCTTATTCCGGAACTGGTAACCGAAATCAGTGGTTCCAGAAACATCAATATCGTGGATGTTAACAACGATGGTCTGAATGACATCTACGTATCCAGGGCAAATACATACGATCTACTGCTGATCAAGCAATCAAACGGTTCCTATACAAAGACTCAAATAATTGACCCGCTAATCACCAAAGGGATTACGAGTTCGTCATGGACTGATTATGATAATGACGGTGATCTCGATTTGTTGATAACGGGAAGATTAAACAACACCATCCCAGAGGCGTTCTTATACAATAATGATGGCACCGGTGCAATGACCCGGGTTTCCACAGGTGAACTGGTCAATGATCCCAGCTATCCGGGGGATGCTGAATGGGCCGACTATGACAACGATGGTGATCAGGATGTGATTATCATCAACCAGAACCTGACCGTTAAATTGTATCAAAACAATGGAGACGGAACATTTACAAGGGTTCTCAACTCCGCGTTTGAGAATGCAGGCGTTTTCACTTCCCGATCCGCTTCGTGGGGTGACTACGATAATGATGGAGACCTGGATGTCTTTGTCACAAGCATAGGAGGGTCCATTGCAAGCAAACTCTTCAAAAACAACGCGGATGGAACGTTTACGGAGGTTGCAGGTTCTGTAGTTTCTGATGCAGCCGTCGGCTTTGCTTCCGGATCGGGATGGGCGGATCTTGATAACGACCAGGATTTGGATCTGGTCGTTTCCGGGACTTCACCGGGTATTTATTTCAACAATGGCAATGGCACGTTTACGAAGTACGCGACGCAGGAAATGGCCAACGCCACAAACCTCAACAAGTTCTACGGAGTTGCGCTCAATGATGTGGATAACGATGGTTTCCTGGATTTTCTTTATGGCGGTTTTAGCAATCCGGACTTGCCCAACACAATTTTCCGGAACACAACGACCTCAACAGCTTCCACGAAATGGCTAAAAGTGAACCTGAAAGGGACTACTTCCAATAGATCCGCGATCGGGGCACGATTGACGTTGACTGCCGGAGGTAAGACCCAGATCCGCGAGGTACAGTCGCATACGGGCCATTCCAGCGCCAGCAGCCAGACGCAACACTTCGGCCTGGGTAGCAATGGAACGGTCACGTCCCTGGTGATCAAGTGGCCGTCGGGAGTCATTCAAACCATAAACGGGATAGCGGCAAATCAGACCCTCACCATTACAGAGGACGGTACGGGCCCCACATTCACCACCCTGCTGCCGGCTGACAACGCGACCAATGTTTCCACGGCCACCAAACTGGAGCTGACCACGAATGAAGTAAGCTCTGCCGTAGGAGGGAAATTCATCAAACTGGTCCGTGCCAATAATCCGGGCGTGACGGTGTTCCAGGCCGATGTGACCACGGCCACCAAGACCGGTAATACCTATTCATTCACGCTGCCCGCCAAACTCTGGCGTTCCGCACCCTACGAGGTCACCCTCGATGCGGGCGCCTTTGTTGATGTGTACAATAACCCATCGTTGGCCATTACCACCGGCGGATGGAACTTCACTACCGGAACAGGCCCGATCCTCAGTGGAGCCGTGCCAGTAAATAATGCGGTCAACATTGCGGTGAACAGCAACCTGGAGTTAACGTTCGACCGGGCCATCACCGCTGTCGCCGGCAAGAAACTGAAAATCAAAGATGGCGCCACCGTGTTGGCCGATCTCGATGTGTCGACGAATGGCACCATCGCGTCCAACAAGTACACGCTGCCTCATCCTGGCGCAGACTTCCCGTATCTCAAGTTGCTGGAAGTGCTCCTCGACTCCGGTGCCTTTGTTGATGCCAACCAGGATAACTTTGGAGGATTTGCGGCCGGCAAATGGACATTCACTACCATCGAAGCGCCGGATGTCACCAACCCGACACTGACTGTGGATCCCACGCCGCTAAATTCCCTTGATAAGGGTTTTG
>JAYRNL010000210.1:0-3566 GCA_041912235.1 Cyclobacteriaceae bacterium | reverse complement strand
TGACCGGCACATCCTCCATGATGCCGGTGATCTCAAACTGCTGGTTTTCATCCGACCACCGCATGAACTTCCCGATGGGGTTCTCATCTCCGAAATACTTCCGGGCTGCCCGCTGTGAAATCACCGCCTTGTTGGGCCCCAGCAAAGCGGTCGACGGATTTCCATTGAGCAACCTAAAGTTAAAGACATCAAACACCGACGTATCGGTGATCTGCATCTTTTCTTCGCGGAAGGCGACCAGTCCGCGGTCAGGACTCTCATAGCTCATGATGCCGCTCACCGGAAAAAGTCGGGTGAATTGCAACACTTCCGGGAAGTTGTTTTTCAAGGCCGGGCCAACGGCAGGTACCGCGGCCGCGCATTCAAACCGAAGCTTTCCCTGCTGGTATTGGTTGTACAGAATCCGATAGATGTCACGGGCTTTGCTGTGGAAGGTGTCAAAGCTCCGCTCATACTTCACATACTGCCAGATAAAAAGGCTGGCGACCATCCCCAGCGTGAGGCCGGTAATGTTCAATAACGTGTAGCCCTTGTGTTTGAAGAAGTTGCGGAAGGCTGTACGGAAGTAGCTTGATAGCATATGTCAAATGTTTCTGAGTAAAGAATCGATCACCTCTATTCGTGTTTCAGGGTATCGGCCGGTTGGGCGGAAGCCGTCCGAAGCGTTTGCCAGGCGATGGTAACCAGGGCAATGCCCATTGAGATGACCCCTGCCGTTGCAAAAACCTCCCATCCCAGGGTAATCCGATACTCGAAGCTGGAAAGCCAGTCCTTCATCGCATACAGTGTGAGCGGTACGGAGAGCACCAGGCTAATCATGACCATGGCCACATAGTCCTTGGACAGCAGGCCCAGCAAAGAACCTTCCGACGCCCCCATCACCTTGCGGATACCAATCTCTTTGACTCGTGACTGCATCGCCAGGGCTGCGAGCGCGTAGAGTCCAAGGCTTCCAATGATCACGGCGAGCAGGGTGGCGATGCTTACAATACGACCCAGGTTCTGATCACTTCGGTACTGACGGTTTAACACTTCGTCCACAAACGAAAAGACGAACTCTTCCTCGCCGTTCATCTTTTTCCACGTTTCCTCAAGGCGTTTTATTCCACCAGCTACCTGCCCTGCTTTGAGACGAACCAGAAGCTTGGGCACCGGCGAAGCGTCAATGTTAATGTTCTGAACGCCCGACATGATGATCGAAGCATCCCGGACCATCACGAGTGGCCCCACTTTGGTATAAAGTGAAGCAAAATGAAAGTCCTTGACCACGCCGACTATTTCATGATCAGCAAATCTTTTCCCCGGAATACGTTTCCCAATCGGGTCATTCCACCCATATTCCTTCACAAATGCCTCGTTGACGATAACGCTGCGACGGGCGTCAGCGGGAATGTCGTCAGAGAAATTACGCCCCGCCACCATCTCCATGCGCATGGAAGGAATATAGTCGTCATCAATGACGTTCATCGACATGTTCCGGTACACCCCTGACTCATCCGTATATCCAACAGCCACCCAGGTCCCGGTGCCAAAGTCGTGAGAGGAAATGCAAACACTTTCCACTTCCGGATAAGCCAGTAATACGGGCTTGTATTGCTCACCGGTGAGAAACCCATTCTTAACGCGCTCAGCTAACTGCGCGCGGGGGCCTGAAATGCGCATTACCGCGATCTGGTCTTTGTTAAACCCAAGGTTTTTGCTCTGGAGGAAATTAAGTTGCTGACGCATGACCAGGGTGCTCGTGATCAGAAAAATGGACAGGACCAGTTGAATGCCTACCAACGCTTTGCGAAACCCTTGTTTTGTGCGGGGCAGCGAACCCTTTAGGATCATGATGGGGCGAAAACCAGAAAGGACAAAAGCAGGGTAACTGCCCGTCAGGACACCCATGATCAGCAACAAGGCTACGACAATCCCCACGAGGAGCAGGCTGAAAGGGAACACCAGTTGCTTGCCCGCCAGGTCGTTGAACATAGGCAACAACAGCTTGGCTGCGCTAACGCCAATCAGGATAGAAACGACGGTGATCAAAAGCGCCTCGCCAATAAACTGGGTAATGATATGGCTGCGCTGGGCGCCTACGACCTTTCTAATCCCCACTTCCTTTGCTCTTCTAAGTGAGCGTCCGAGAGATAGGGTGACAAAGTTTATGCATGCGACCACCAGGATCAGCAATGCAATGGCAGCCAGAATCAAGCTGTATTTTCCATCGCTGACCGGGGCAATGGCCGCGGGAAAATCGTTATTCAGGTGGATATCCTTGATCGGCTGGAGACCCACGAAGTATTTGCTTTTTGAAAAATCCTCCTCCCCGATCAATGTCTTGAACAAAGAAGGAAACTTCTTCATTAACGATTCCGATGTCGCGCCATCGCTCAAAAGGACGTATGTCTCCGGATTTACGTTGAACCAGCTGGACGTCAGGAACTGCTTATCATACATGCGGGTCAGGTTCAGGTCTGAAACGAGCAGCCCGAACGTTATGCTTGAATTGGAAGGACACGAGGACACTCCGCTGACAATAAAATCCTCAAAGCGATCGCCTATCCGCAGGGAAACCGCCTTATTGATGGGGTCAGTAGTGCCAAAAAGCTTCACCGCCATCGGTTCACTGAGGACTATCGATCCCTGGCTGCTCAGGGCTTTAGACCGGTCGCCCTTGAATGGGAAATCAAACACGTCAAAAAAAGCCTCACCACCTATGGTCACTTGCTCTGAAATGAGCTGGTCTCCCACTTTCACCAGCGCCGTGAAAGTCAAGATCCGGACCTGTCCTTCCACCTCCGGGAAGTTTTCCTTCAGCACGGGCCCCATAGGGAACGGCGTAGCCGTATTGAAAAACTGCTGGTTCTCTCCCCAATCTTCTTTCACATACACCCGGAAGATCCGATCCGCTTTGGTATGAAAGTGGTCGAAGGTTCTTTCATCGTACACATACAGTGCTATCAGTACACAACACAGCACGCCGAGGCCAAGGCCCAGGATGTTGATGGAGGAATTGACCTTATCTCTCCAAAGCGCCCGGAAGGCGATGGTCAGGTAATTGCGGAGCATCGGTTGTTGGTTTGAGTTTTGTTGGGTAATCCAGCTTCAGCCGGGTGGATCTGAAGCTATCATTCATTGATTTTCGTGCCATTCTACGCTGCCCGGCATAGCATGACATAAAGACGATCTGAATTGAGGGAAAGTTGTAGTCGGTTGTATCAGGGCTGAAAATTACCGGATAAAGGCCGACCGGAACTGGGCAAACGTGGTCGAAATCGGGCAAAATAAAAACGGGAGCGAATCAATTGCTCGATTGCTCCCGTTTCGCCGGGCATCGGCCGTAGCCTTTGCACAGCCCCAAACCGCCTGATCAGTCTTGAAATTTGCCCCGACAACCTTGCGATTGCCGTTCTCAACTTCGCGCTCACGCCAGTTACCCGAAGGCCCTTTTCGCTTGCGCAACCCTGCCACCCCGGATTTTTTGACCTCGCCTTCCGTAGAAAACTTGGTGTTGTTTACCGGGTTTGCCTGATCAATCTGCTTCGATCGACTTGGTGAGATGAAGGTATATTCACCTATAT
>JAYRNL010000209.1:0-1866 GCA_041912235.1 Cyclobacteriaceae bacterium | reverse complement strand
GAAGTAGGAAATGAAGAACTTTTCCTTGTTGGGATACTCGTTGTACAACTTGATAAGATATTTCAACGTCACCTCCTTCGGCAGCTTCTCGTTCCGGAGATCTAATCCATAGCACACCTGGTCTTGCAGGGGTGGTTCCTTCGACATCCCGTCTATGCTCACCGGGGTGAATGTATAGGGCTGGTTCTTCAAATAGGGATCGCCCACCACTTCGAAAGGATTTAGCGTTCCCCGGCCGATGCTCAGCACGGTACCTTCAAAAAGGCAAGTAGACGGATACATGCCGATCGCATGGTCGTTGGGCAGGTTCGGCGACGGCTTCTGCGCGATGTGATAGGAGTCCTTGTGGTTCCATCCTTTCAACGCTACGACTTCCAATGTACAGGCCTTCTTGTCCTTGAGCCATCCTTCTCCGTTCACCATCCTCGCATATTCGCCGATCGTCATCCCATGCGTGATGGGTATGGGATGCATGCCGACGAAGGACTTATGCTCGGGTTTACGGACCGGGCCGTCGACGTAACTGCCGTTTGGGTTGGGCCGGTCAAGGATGATGAGCTTCTTGTTGTTCTCCGCGCAGGTCTCCATCAGGTAGTGCAGTGAACTGATGTAAGTAAAGAATCGTGCGCCCACATCTTGGATGTCAAAGAGAATCACATCGACATCAGCGACTTGTTCTGGTGTGGCTTTGTAGTTTTTGCCATATAGTGAAACTAGCGGTATGCCTGTGCTGGCATCCACACCGTCGCGGATCGTTTCACCGGCATCGGCTGTACCACGGAACCCGTGTTCGGGTGCAAAGATCTTCACCAGGTTGACGCCCCGCACTTTCAGCGTGTCGGCCAGGTGGCGCTTGCCGACAACGGCCGTGTGATTCACCATCAGGGCAACGCGCTGGCCGGCCAATTTCGGCAGCAGCACGTCGAGTTGATCGGCGCCGGTGAGGAGTTTGTTCTTTTGACCGCTGGCCCACAAGGGAAGGATCAGCAACAGGAGAAAAAGTCTTTTCATTTTGCGTTCTTTACAGGCCCAGTTCAAAAATACGGCAATCTTGAACCTTTCCTATTTCCTCGCCCGACGAATCAGCTCCGGCCACAAGTCGGGACTGGCTTCGGCGATTTATACGATTGCCATCGCCACCCTCTCGGTCGGCCTGGCGGCATCCATCGTTTCGTTCCTCATCATGGAAGGTTTTGAGAGCACCGTCAAGAACAAGGTCTACAGTTTTAGTGCCAATATCCTCGTCACCAAACTCAGCCTGAGCAATTCGGTGGAGGAGCAGCCCATTGATATCAACATTCCCCTGTACCGCGACCCCAGCCAATTCCCGAATATTCGTCATGTGCAGCCCTTCAGTCACAAGACGGGACTCGTCAAGGCGGAGGAAGAGGTGCTTGGCGTGATCATCAAAGGTGTCGGGCGCGATTTCGACCAGCAGGCATTTTCCGGCAATCTCGTGGATGGAAAGTTTCTGGCGTTTCCCGATTCGGGCTATTCCCGCGAAGTCGTCATCAGCCGGTCCATTGCCGACAAGATCCATGCGAAGACGGGAGATGACATTACCATTCACTTCTTCCAGGACCCTCCGCGCTTCCGGCGTCTGCGCGTTTCAGGAATCTATGAAACAAACTTGTCCGACTATTTCGACAACAAGTTCATCATCGCCGACCTCCGCCTCGTTCAGCGCCTCAACGACTGGCCCGACAGTATCGCGGGCGGGCTGGAAGTCTTTGTCAACGATTTGAATAAGGTGGATGATACGTACGATGAAATCAATGCCTCCATGGATTTTGATCTCCTCGTCGAGCGCGTCAGCGACCGGTTCGTCCAGGTTTTTGAATGGCTGGCCCTGGTAAGCCGGCAGGT